>JBDHYS010000001.1:0-30087 GCA_039811505.1 Paludibacteraceae bacterium
ATATTGAACCTGTCAAAAATCTGCATTTAAAATCAACTTTTGGTGTTGATTATGGAAATTTCTACCAACGTTTACTTACTTATAGTTTTACGGGAAGACTTGGATCGGATTTGACATCATCAAAAATGAGTCAAAGCCATTCTACAAGATGGAATTGGACTAATACAGCAACGTATGATTTGTCTTTTGGTAAAAACAGAATGGATTTTTTACTTGGTACCGAAATGATAAATCAGCAAGATGTGTGGTTTGGTGCCGAAAAGCAAACGTATGAACTTGAAACTCCAGAATATATGTTTCCTTCTGTCGGTGTGGGCGAAGCTTTTGCTACCGGCGGTGCAACGGGCTATTCCTTATTATCATATTTTGGAAAAGTGAATTATGTGTATGACGATAAATATTTAGCATCTGCAACTGTTCGTCGTGATGGTTCTTCGCGTTTTGGTAAAAACAATCGTTACGCAACGTTTCCTGCATTCTCTGTTGGTTGGCGAATTAGCGAAGAGGCATTTATGGTTAGTACTCGTGATGTAATTTCTGATCTTAAACTACGTGCAGCTTGGGGACAAACAGGAAATCAAGAAATTGATAATTTTGCAAATCGCACAATCTTAATTCCTAATTACATTGGAGAAACGGGAGCAGGAATTAATACAGGAACTGCTTATGATATAAACGGCGTAAATTCCGGACTTTTACTTTCGGGTTATCAACTAAACCAACGCGGAAATGATGATATAAAATGGGAAACTACAACTCAAACTAACTTTGGAATTGATTTTTCACTATGGAAACAATCATTGTATGGTACATTTGAATATTACATCAAACAAACGGATAATATTTTGATAAGTCCACCATATCTTGGTGCAATCGGCGAAGGTGGAAGTCAATGGGTAAACGGAGCTTCAATGGAAAATAAAGGTTTTGAATTTACATTGGGTTATCGTAATAGAACTGCATTTGGCTTAAACTATGATATAACCGGCAATATTTCAGGTTATAGAAATAAAGTTACAAAACTTCCAGAAAGCGTTGTTAACAATTATGGTGGCAATGGCACAACAGACAATATACTTGGCAGACCAATAAATTCATATTATGGTTATAAAGCTGATGGTATTTTCAAAACTCAAGAAGAAGTGGATAATCACCCATCTCAAACCGGTGCGGGAGTAGGACGTATTCGTTATGCAAATTTAAATGACGACAACATTATTAATGAGAATGACCGTACGTGGATAGGAAGTCCACATCCCGACTTCGAATACGGTTTAAGCTTTTATCTTGAATACAAAGGACTTGATTTGAATATGTTTTGGCAAGGGCTTAAAGGAAATAAAGTTATCAACAATACCAAAATGTTTACTGACTTTTGGGCTGTTACTGAATTAAATATGAACAAAGGAACTCGCCTATTGGACGCATTTGACCCCGTAAGCAATCCCAATTCAAATATCCCAATGATTTCACTAATGGACGACAATAATGAAAAACGGTTTTCATCTTATTATGTAGAAGATGGTTCGTTTTTGAAACTTCGTAATGTTCAGATTGGCTACTCATTACCAAATGCTCTCATTAAAAAAGCAAACCTTGACAAAGTACGTTTTTATGTTTCAGGTCAAAATTTGCTAACATTAAAAAGCAAAAATTTCAGCGGTTTAGATCCAGAAAATCCGAATCTTGCATATCCTATCTCTACGACACTCACTTTTGGTCTTAATCTATCATTTTAAAATCAACGCAACATGAAAAAGATAATAAATAAAATTTTAATACTAACATTAAGTGCTTTCACATTAAGCTCTTGTCAGGATTTCTTAGAACAACCACCTTATGCGATATTGGCAGAAGACGATATGAACGGGGTGATGCAAATAGAAAATCTATGTATCTCTGCATACGCAGGAATTGGCAATGATGAAATTAATCGTCCTCTAAGTCTTTGGGGTTACGGAAATGTTCGTTCTGATGATGCCTACAAAGGTGGAAATGATCAGAATGACGGAGAACCGCTCCATTTTTTAGAAATATCTTCTCCTTCAATTGCAAATGAAACGTGGTTTAATGATGTGTTTTGGTATCGAAATTATGTTGTAATTTCGCGTATTAATTCAGCATTACGCGCCTTGGATAATATTACAGAAGCTGAGATGCCAAATAAAGTTGTTCGTCAAGCTGAAATGCGTTTCTTGCGTGGGCACATGCACTTTATTCAGAAAATTATTTTTAAACAAATCCCTTACATTGTAGAAACAATGACGCCCGAAGACATTGCTAACACATCGAACGTAGCACTATCGAATGATGAATTATGGCAAAAAATTGTAGATGATTTCGATTTTGCTCGTAAAAATCTACCGGCATCACAACCACAAATTGGGCGAGCAAATAAATTTGCCGCTACTGCATATTTAGCAAAGGCGTATCTTTATAAAGCATATCGTCAAGATGAAGCTCACAATGTAACTGAAATTAATAAAGCAGATTTACAAAAAGTAATTGAATTCGCTGATGAAGTTATCGCATCTCCTTACAGACTGGAAAATGATTTTGCAAACAACTTTCTTCCGGGTGAATATGAAAATGGTGTGGAAGCATTATTCTCCGTACAGTATTCACAAGAAGATGGAACGACATTTGGACGACTTAATATGGGTTGTGCATTGACAACTCCAACTCCGGGTGGTGATTTCAACAAACCAAGTCAAAGTTTAGTAAATGCATTTGTAACAAAAAATGGTATTCCTGATTTTGACGGTTATAACACATCAGATTTCAATGAATCAGCCAACAAAGTAGATCCTCGTCTTTATCACACTGTTGCAATGCCGAGGAAACCTTATAAATATACAGATTTGATTTTTGAAAATTCTGAGTATTTTACAACATCTCGTAACCCGTCAATGTATGGAAACTATTCTTCATTAAAAGAAAATGTAGATCCGAAAAGCCAATATTACGTAAAAACAGGTCCTTGGTATGCCAATTCAAAAAACTGGATTGTATTACGTTATGCCGATGTTTTATTATTCAAAGCCGAAGCTTTGATTGAAACTGGACAATTCTCAGAAGCTCGTCCTTTGATTAATCAGCTACGCAATCGTGCCAAAGCAAGCACAGCGATGATAAGTTTTGCCAATTCACAATTTGAAATTAGAGAATACAGTGCAAGTGAATGGAGTGAAAGTTTTGCTCGTCAAGCACTTCGTTGGGAGCGTAGAGTTGAGATGGCAATGGAAGGCAGTAGGTTTTTTGATTTGGTTCGTTGGGGAATTACAGACCAAACAATAAATGCTTATTATAGCAAAGAAAAAGCGAAACACAGCTATTATAATAATGCTTTATTTGTGAAAAACAAAAATGAATACAGTCCTATTCCTGTTCAACAAATTAATTTTAGCAAAGGAATTTATAAGCAAAATCATGGTTTTCAAACTAATTAAATCAAATTGAATTATGAAAAAGACATTTTATTATATCATCGCAACATTCATTACAATTCTAACTTTTGTTGCTTGTGAAAATGAGAGAGAGACATTGGATATGTCTGGTGATGTGGATATTCACTCGTTCTCTATCAATGGAGTTAAAGGTGTTATCAATCCTGAAAATTCGATTATCAATGTTATAATGCCAAATACTACGGATTTAAAATCTCTTTCTCCTCAAATTGAAATTGGAGCAGGTGCTAAAATTTCACCGGCAATCGGAGAGAATATTGATTTTTCAAATTCGATGAAAAAAGGTTCGGAAATAATATACACTGTATCCAATAACGATTTGTATCAACGATATAAAGTTATTGTGGATGTAGCCCGTGCAAAAATCACAAAATTCCGTATTGGAACAATAGAAGGAAAAATTAACGAAGAAGCAAAAACTGTTAGAATCTATTTACCAGTAGGAACAAACGTTACTGCATTAGTACCCATTATTGAATACACAAATGGAGCAGACATTTCTCCTGAAAATGGTGCTTCTGTCGATTTCACAAATCCAGTTTCCTATAAATTGACACTTGGCGGTTCTGAATTTGTGTATTTGGTAAAAGTAATTTTAGGCGAAGAACCAAAACCTGAGATAATTATTTTTAACGGAGAAGATGTTTCACCAACATGGGCAAGTTTGGCTGCAAGTGTAGAAAGCCCATATCCAAATCACAAAAAAGAGGGTATAAATACTTATGCTGTTTGTGCTTCTATTATGAAAAATGGTGAAGATACAGATAATGGCGGTAAACCTTGGTCGGGTGGTGCTTTGTGGAATGCTTATAAAGTCAATATCGATCCAAAAGTTTACGGTAGTTTTTCCATTATGATATTAAAAGGAGTAGCGGGTGATGTCCAATTAGAAATCCAATCAGATGGAGAACAAAATAAGGATTGGCTTAAAGTCTGGTATTCGGAAGAGAATTTAGGACAATGGCAAAAATTGGTTTTCAAAATACCGGAAGGACGAACAGCCGTAATAAATAATATATTAGTAGCTCCTCATTGTCATGATGCCGGCAAACCCGTTCCATTTGTAACTCAACGTATGTATTGGGATGAGTTAATTGCAATTCCAAAATAATTAAATAATTTCTTTGCCAAAGTTTAACACTTTGGCAAAGAAAAAAACTATTCACAATGAAAATGAACACTTTATTTCTAATGATTTTTACGGTATTCTTTGGAGGGTGTAAAGAAGAACTAACTCCTAATATCGAAAAACCAAAAATTGACACTACGCTTAATTATCGAACGCCATCATCTTTAAGTCAAGCGTATGAAACTTTCTTCAAACCTGTAAATGCAGAAACAGGAGATCCAATGCCTTATTACAACGAGTCGGATCAAATGTATTATATAAACTTTCTGCTTGGAAATTTTTCAGGTTATCCAAAAGGTGGAATTTATCTGACGAAAACTAAAGATTTCGCACAATTTCTACCTGTTTCAGCTCAAATCCTGACAGGGGAAAATAGTGATAACGACAAAGGTATTGGTACCGGCTCTTGTATTAAAAAAGATAATGTATATCATTTTTTCTATACAGGATTTAATAATAATCCTATGCCGTCAGTTGCAATGAAAGCGACAAGCAATATGCCGTCAGGAGTATGGACAAAAGCTCCTTCGATGATAATAGGAGCACCTGCGTCTTATGACAAAGGAGAATTTCGTGATCCACATGTTTATTGGGATGAAACCCGTAATAAATACGTGATGCTTGTAGGAAGCCGCAACGGTGGGAAAGCTACAATTGCACGTTTTCAATCGGATGATTTGGACACTTGGCAACAAATAGAAGGCATTGCAGCAACAACCTCAAATAATCCTAAGATATACGAAGTAGAAACGGACACTTGGATTGCGGAATGTCCCGATATTTTTAAAATGGGGGACAAATGGTATTTGGTATTTTCAAGATTGGACAGAGACGATCACCGTAAAACATTTTACCGTATTGCTGATAATCCGAACGGACCATGGCGAAAGTGCAGTGATGAAAAAGGACACCATGAAACTTTTGATGGCTTGTATCTTTACGCCGCCAAAACGGTTTCAGACGGAACCAATCGCTACGTTTCAGGCTGGGCTTCATCGGGTCAGGAGCGTCAATCCAATGGAGAATTGCATTGGGGCGGAATGTTGGTAACACACAAATTAATCCAACAAGCTAATGGCAAATTATATCCAACAATCCCAGATGCTGTAAATGCAAAATTTTCAAAAGCAGTGGAATATAAAGACATAAAACAGATTGGGAGTGTTTCAGGAAATGGCAACAGTTTTACATTGCAAAATGGAGGGAAAGTTGTATTTAATCGAAATTTATCATCAGTAAAGATTGAAATGAAAATCGATGCTTCGCAAGCTCAAAGAAAATTTGGAATTGCATTTGGTGCTCACGACAATCAATCAGACACATATAATTTGACTTTTGATTTGAGCAATGCAAACAAATACAATACCCCCGCACTTTTTATGTATCATTATGACAAAGAATATAATTTTACTCCACTTATTGTTCCGGAAAACAAACAATTTGATGTCAAGATAATTATAGAACGTCAAGTTTGTGTGATGTATGTAAATGGAAATGTTGCATTTACCAATCATATTTCGAATATGGAACAAAATCCTTGGATGATATTTGCGGATGAAGGTGCGGTTAAAATTTCGAATATAAAGATTTTTAAACAATAAATATTATATCTTTCAAATGATGAAAAAAGGGATTTTCTTTCTATTCATTATAGTGAATGTGTTTGTGATTGGTGCAAATAGTCTAACCTTTGGAAATGTTGATTATTCAGGAATCGACACTTCATTGGATTATTATTCACCAACCTCAGCAAGTTTGGGCTATCAGACTTTCTTCAAACCTGTAAATGCAGAAACAGGAGATCCAATGCCTTATTACAACGAATCGGAACGTATGTATTATGTTTACTTTCTTTTGGGAAATTTTTCGGGTTATCCAAAAGGTGGAATTTATCGGACAAAAACAAAGGATTTTGCTCAATTCCAGCCTGTTTTATCTCAGATTCTTACGGGAGAAGGTTATGATATAGATTCTCACATCGGTGCAGGTTCTGCTATAAAGAAAGGAAAATCCCATTATTTCTTTTATACCGGATTTAACAATAGTCTTAATCCTTCAATAGTTACCAAAGCAGTTTTAGAAGATTTATCAGATAAATGGTTGAAAGAGCAAACATTTGTGATAAATGCACCTGCTTCTTATGACAAAGGAGAATTTCGTGATCCACATGTTTATTGGGATGAAACCCGTAATAAATACGTGATGCTTGTAGGAAGCCGCAACGGTGGGAAAGCTACAATTGCACGTTTTCAATCGGATGATTTGGACACTTGGCAACAAATAGAAGGCATTGCAGCAACAACCTCAAATAATCCTAAGATATACGAAGTAGAAACGGACACTTGGATTGCGGAATGTCCCGATATTTTTAAAATGGGGGACAAATGGTATTTGGTATTTTCAAGATTGGACAGAGACGATCACCGTAAAACATTTTACCGTATTGCTGATAATCCGAACGGACCATGGCGAAAGTGCAGTGATGAAAAAGGACACCATGAAACTTTTGATGGCTTGTATCTTTACGCCGCCAAAACGGTTTCAGACGGAACCAATCGCTACGTTTCAGGCTGGGCTTCATCGGGTCAGGAGCGTCAATCCAATGGAGAATTGCATTGGGGCGGAATGTTGGTAACACACAAATTAATCCAACAAGCTAATGGCAAATTATATCCAACAATCCCAGATGCTGTAAATGCAAAATTTTCAAAAGCAGTGGAATATAAAGACATAAAACAGATTGGGAGTGTTTCAGGAAATGGCAACAGTTTTACATTGCAAAATGGAGGGAAAGTTGTATTTAATCGAAATTTATCATCAGTAAAGATTGAAATGAAAATCGATGCTTCGCAAGCTCAAAGAAAATTTGGAATTGCATTTGGTGCTCACGACAATCAATCAGACACATATAATTTGACTTTTGATTTGAGCAATGCAAACAAATACAATACCCCCGCACTTTTTATGTATCATTATGACAAAGAATATAATTTTACTCCACTTATTGTTCCGGAAAACAAACAATTTGATGTCAAGATAATTATAGAACGTCAAGTTTGTGTGATGTATGTAAATGGAAATGTAGCATTTACCAATCACATTTCAAATATGGAGCAAAATCCTTGGATGATTTTTGCGGATGAAGGTGTAGTTAAATTTTCGGATATAAAGATTTTTAAACAAGATGAAACACCAACTTCTGGTCAAAATTTAGTGATCAGTAACGGAGAAGATATTGGTGGAAATTGGTGGAAAGCCGGTTCGACTAATGTGGAAATTGTAGACTGGCATCCCAAAGACGGAAATTCCACAAATAAAGCGATGACAATTTGGATAAGTAAAAACAGCGATGTTTGGTCTGGTGGAGGTTTAGGCGGTTTGAATATTGATGTAAATGCTTACAACACGATTTCGATGTTAGTTTACAAGAATGTGGCTGGAACTGTACGATTGGAATTGCAAGATGGTGATGGAGAAAACAATAAGTTTTTTGTTTCTGCTGATTATAATTCGCCAGGCACTTGGCAAAAATTGGAATTTCCGTTTCCTTCTGAAATGAAAAATATAAAAACACTTCTTATTGCACCTTTTATTGATTACGATTTATCTACCATTGTAGGCGAACAAAGTCGTTGCTTTTGGGATGAAGTAGAAGCTACTTATAAAATTCGAGCATCGGAAAATGTTTTGTTTGAAAACGATGAAATAGTTTCTTCTCAAATTTATTCCATAAATGGTACTTTCTTAGGTACATTTAATGAAATTGAACAACGACAACAACTTCCAAAAGGGATATATATTATAAAATCTACCCGTAAAAATGGTAGAATAACCGTTTCAAAAATGTATAACACAAAATAAATTTAATGTATAATTTAAAAAATGAATAGTATGAAAATTAAGATTTTACTTTTATCGATTGTATTGAGCGTATTATCAATAAATGCTCAAAATTTAGTAATTAGCAATGGTGAAGACACAGGATTGGGTTGGTGGCAAGCCGGTTCAACTGCTGTAGAAATTGTAGATTGGCATCCAAAAGATGGAAATCCAAGTGAAAAATCAATGACAATTTGGATCAGCACCAACAGCGATGTTTGGTCTGGTGGAGGTTTAGGCGGTTTGAATATTGATGTAACTACATACAACACAATTTCGGTGTTAGTTTACAAAAATGTGGCAGGAACGGTGCGATTGGAATTGCAAGATGGTGATGGAGAAAACAATAAGTTTTTTGTTTCTGCTGATTATAATACGCCGGGCACTTGGCAAAAATTGGAATTTCCGATTCCGGCTGAAATGGGCAATATAAAAACACTTCTTATTGCACCTTTTATTGATTACGATTTGTCATCTATCGTTGGAGAGCAAAGTCGTTGTTTTTGGGATGATGTGGAAGCTTTTTATAAAGTTCCGGCATCCATAAATTCTCTGTTTGAGAATAAAGAAATTGTATCATCTCAGATTTATTCAATCAACGGACATTTATTACAAACTATTTATGGTAATGAAAATGTGATGCAACTTCAACTTCCAAAAGGATTTTACATTGTGAAATCGACAGATATAAATGGAAATATAACTACGGACAAGATGTTATATGCAAAATAGCAAGCAATTATTTTTTAAATTTAAGAAAACGAGATAGTATGAAAAAGATAACTTTATTTTTAATGTTAATTTTAGGCGTGTTAACAATCAACGCCCAAAATTTAGTGATAAGTAATGGTGAAGAAGATACAGGATTGGGTTGGTGGCAAGCCGGATCAACTAATGTTGAAATTGTAGATTGGCATCCAAAAGATGGAAATCCAAGTGAAAAATCAATGACAATTTGGATTAGTCCCGATAGCGATGTTTGGTCTGGTGGTGGTTTAGGAGGTTTGAATATTAATGTAAATACATATAACGCAATTTCGGTGTTAGTTTACAAAAATGTGGCAGGAACGGTGCGTTTAGAATTGCAAGATGGAGTAAATAATTATTTTGTTTCAGCAAATTACAATACGCCAAGCACATGGCAAAAACTTGAATTTGATATTCCATCTGAAATGGGTAATATCCAAACGCTCCTTATCGCTCCGTTTATAGATTATGATCTGTCAACGATAACCAATGATGGAGATGTACATCAGAGCCGTTGTTTTTGGGATGAAGTTGAAGCTTTTTATAAAATACCTACTCCTGTTTCTGAAATAAAGAATGAAAATAGAATCATTTCAACACAGATTTATTCCATAACAGGAAGCTTATTGCAAACATTGGATACTAACGCAACCATTTATAAAACATCTCTTCCAAAAGGAATTTATATTATTAAAAGTATTGATGAGTTGAATAATGAAGTTACATCAAAAGTTGTAAAAACATATTAAAATCTTTATTTATAAATAGCATGAAAAATAGGAATAAAATAAGCATTTTCTTTTTGATTTTCACCATTTTAGTAACTTCTTGTTCATCAAAAGATATTATTATTGACGATTTTGAGTCTGGTAATTATGACAAATGGACGGTTGAAGGTGAAGCATTTGGAAATACGCCTGCTCCGTATCAGGAAGATCAAAAAAAACAGAGTAATGAAGGTGGAAATTATTATGCCGACAGTTTTGGAGGTAACGACAGTTTGTTTGGGACACTTACATCAAAATCTTTTGTTATTGAGCGTAATTTTATCAATTTTTTGATTGGTGGTGGAAAAAGCGACAATATGTACATTGAACTTTTGATTGAAGGCAACACAGTTTTGAAAAGTAACTCATTAATCACAAGCGGAGAGATGAATTGGGTCGCATGGAATGTGAAAATCTATAAAGGTAAAGAGGCTCAAATACGAATTGTGGATAATCAAGGCGGAGGTTGGGGGCATTTTATGGTCGATGAAATTAGTCAAAGCAGTAAATCGAAAAGCGTAATATCCATCGATTATGAACTTTCTTTTGATGTGAAAAATAATTATCTACTTGTGCCAATTGAAGATAATGCGCCGGAATTAGAAATACAATTATCAGCAAATGATAAAAATATTGGTGTTCCAATGTACATTCGTGTTGCAAAATCGAAAATTGATTATTGGATTCCTATTGATGTGTCTGATTATAAAGGGGAAAAAGTAACATTGAAATTTAGTTTATTAAATAAAAACGATGTGGGCTATTCGCAGATAAAACAATCCGATACATTTGGGTTTGATAGCAACGAAAATTTCCGTCCGCTCTATCATTTTCTACCTGAATACGGCTGGATGAATGATCCAAACGGAATGGTTTTTTACGATGGAGAATATCATCTTTTTTATCAATATAATCCATATGGTTCTAAATGGGCAAATATGCACTGGGGACACGCTGTTTCCAAGGATTTGGTCTCTTGGGAACATTTACCCGTAGCATTAGAGCCTGATTCACTCGGTTCAATATTCTCAGGTAGTGCAATTATTGATACGGAAAATACGGCTGGTTTTGGTAAAAATGCCATGATTGTAATCTATACTTCTGCCGGGAAAACTCAAACTCAATCCATAGCTTATAGTTTGGATAAAGGAAGAACTTTTACAAAATATGATCAAAATCCTGTTTTGGAAGATCCCACTATTGCAGATTTTCGCGATCCGAAAGTTTTCTGGCATTCTGAAAGTAATAAATGGGTTATGTCTTTGGCAACGCAACAAACAATTACTTTTTATGGATCCAAAAACTTAAAACAATGGGAAAAATTAAGCGAATTTGGAGAAGGAATTGGAGCTCACAGCGGAGTTTGGGAATGTCCAGATTTATTTTCACTTAAATATAACGGAAAAACTAAATGGGTATTATTTGTAAGTATTAATCCGGGCGGTCCAAATGGTGGAAGTGCAACACAATATTTTATAGGTGATTTTGATGGCAAAACATTCAAAGCAGATAAATTGCCCTATCCACTTTGGCTTGATTACGGAAGAGATAATTATGCCGGAGTTACGTGGAGCAATGTTCCTGAAAGCGATGGTCGTAAAATTTTTATTGGATGGATGAATAATTGGGATTACGCAAATGATGTGCCGCCCATACATTTTTCAAGTGCAAACACACTGCCACGCGATCTTAAATTGGCACATAATGGAACTCATTTAGTTGTTGCCAATCCGCCCGTAAAGGAGATGTTAAATCTTCGTAAAGAAAAAAACACTTTTGAAACTATAAAAGTATACAAACCACACCTGATAAATAATTTGTCAAAAGGAAACAGTGGAATATGTGAAATTGAAATGACAATTCAACCAAAAAGCTCGACATCTTTCAGTTTTGAGTTGTCAAATTCAAAAGGCGAGAAAACAAAATTTAATTTTGATATGGCAAAAAGAATATTTAGTGTAGATAGGTCAAAAAGTGGAATTATCAATTTTAACACAACTTTCGCATCGAAAATCAGTGAATCTCCTTTGGTGAAAAAAGACAAGTATATTATTCGGTTGTTTGTGGATAAACTTTCGATAGAATGTTTTATAAATGACGGTGAGTTGGTGCAAACAAACACCATTTTCCCAACAGAATCGTATCATTCATTGGAGTTTGATGCTGACTCTGAAATAAACATTGAAAATTTAACAATATATCAACTGAAAAAATAAAAAACTAAAATCTCATTTTCTTGAAATCTTGAAATAATAAATATTATGAATAAAAAAAGTAACCTTTCCGTTCTGATTCCCATTATGTTGGCGTTTTTCGCAATGGGAGCTGTTGATATGGTTGGAATTGCATCAAATTATGTAAAAAACGACTTGCAGTTAAGCGACACGATTGCAAATCTTCTACCTTCGATGGTTTTTCTATGGTTTTTCGTCCTTTCAGTTCCTACCGGTTTGCTAATGAATAAAATTGGTAGGCAGAAAACGGTGCAACTTTCTTTGGCTGTAACGGTGCTTTCACTACTTATTCCACTTTTAGCCTATCTTCCAAACATTGGAGGCAATATGGAGTTTGTGATAATGTTGATTGCGTTTGCACTTTTAGGAATCGGAAATACCATTATGCAGGTATCTCTTAATCCTCTTATTTCCAATATCGTGTCAGATGATAAATTTGCATCCACTTTAACTTTTGGGCAATTTATTAAAGCGATTGCTTCATTTGGAGCACCGTTTATTGCTTCTTTTGCGGCAGTGAAATTTGGAGATTGGAAATTGTTGTTTCCTATTTATGCAGCGTTCACTATTTTGGCTTTAATCTTATTGTCCACCATAAAAATAGAGGAACAACCCTACACTACAAAAAGTAATTTTGCAAAATCACTCAATCTGCTCAAAAATCCCACTATTTTACTGTTCTTTTTTGGAATTATGGCACATGTGGGAATTGACGTTGGCATCAATACAACGGCACCAAAAATCCTTAATGGTATAAACGGAATGGATTTGCAAACAGGTGGAATGTTTGGTTTGGGTGCGGGTTTTGCTACAAGTATCTATTTTGTTTTCAGGATGATTGGAGGTTTTTCGGGTACATTTATCTTGGCAAAAGGAAAATACACCAATTTCTGGATAATTAGTGTACTTCTAATGGTGCTTTCGGTTGTTGGATTCTTAGCTTTCCAAAACGAAATTCTATTGTATGTTTCACTTGCATTGGTTGGTTTTGGAAATTCGAATATTTTCCCAATGGTGTTTACAAAAGCTGTTCAAACTTTACCGGAGCGTGGAAATGAAGTGTCTGGATTAATGATTATGGGTATTGTTTCGGGTGCAATCTTTCCTCTTTTTATGGGAATTGCGTCAGATGCTCTGCAAAGTCAATCGGGAGCCATTCTTGTAACAGCTGGTGCTGTGATTTATTTGGCTGCATTAACATTTAAATTGCAAACAATTAGAAAATAGCCAACTTAAAGGCAAATATAAAATATTATGAGAAATATTATTGTAGGTATTGGAGAAATACTTTGGGATGTTTTTCCTGAACGTAAAGTTTTAGGTGGTGCACCGGCAAATTTCGCTTATCACACTTCGCAATTTGGCTTTAATGGCTATACAATAAGTGCCGTTGGAAATGATTCATTTGGAAAAGAAATCATTGATTCTTTAGAAGAAAAAAAATTAAATTATCTTATTGAAACAACCGAATTTCCAACGGGTACAGTTCAAGTTACGCTTGACGAAAACGGTATTCCGCAATATGAAATTTGTGAAAATGTAGCTTGGGACAATATTCCCTTCACATCGCAAACTGCAAGTTTGACACAAAATACGGTTGCAGTGTGTTTTGGTTCACTTGCTCAAAGAAGTAAAGTTTCAAAAGAATCAATCAGAAGTTTTTTGAATGCAGTTTCAGATGATTGTTTGAAGATTTTTGACATTAATCTACGTCAGCATTTTTACACAAAAGCTCTTATTGAAGAATCTCTTAATTTAGCAAATATATTGAAAATAAATGACGAGGAAGTTGTGATCGTAGCAAATCTTTTTGGATGGAATGGGTTAAGTGAAAAAGATGTTTGCTTAGAATTGATGAAAAGCTTCAATCTTAATTTAGTTATCCTAACAAAAGGCACAGAAGGAAGTTTTGTGTACAACCATAAAGAATGGTCTTTTCACCCAACACCAAAAGTTCAAGTAGCCGACACAGTTGGAGCGGGCGATTCATTTACAGCTACATTTGTGGCTGCTTATCTTCGGGGAAAAAGTATTGTTGAATCACACCAATTAGCGGTTGAGGTTTCAGCTTTTGTTTGTACACAGCACGGAGCAATGCCAACACTTCCTGAATCGTATTTAAAATTGTTCAATAAGTAAACATTTTTTTCAAACTTTGTGATTATCTTTGTGGGAAGAAAGAGTGTATTATTTCTCAAAATACAATGAAAAACAGATACAAGAAAATTCTATTCCTACCATTTATACTGCTTTTGCTCCTTTCTTGTAACAATGGAACAAAGATAGATTATGTCGTTGGTGTATCACAATGCAGCGATGACGAATGGAGGCAAGTTCAAAATCAAGGAATGTTACGTGAAACTGCTTTTTATCCCAATCTGAAATTGGATATCAAAACAGTAAAAGATGATAGTAAAAAGCAGATTCACGATATTCGCACATTTATTGACCAAAAAGTAGATTTGCTTATTATTTCTCCAAATGAAGCAGAGGTTTTGACACCCATTGTGGAAGAAGCATACGATAAAGGGATTCCGGTAATTTTAATTGAAAGAAAAACAACAAGTGATAAATATACAGCATTTGTGGGTGCAGATAATTTGGAAGTGGGACGCACTGCCGGAGCGTACATTGTGGACTTGTTGAAAGGAAAAGGCAATGTAATTGAAATTCGGGGATTAAAGGGCTCTACATCAGATGCAGGTCGTCATCAGGGATTTATAGAAGAAATCAAGAAATTTCCCAATATAAAAGTTGTGGGAGAATATGCAACCGAATGGTATCGTCAAGATGCAGAACGGATAATGAATAGTTTCCCTTCCGACAAATATCCCGATGTGGATTTGGTTTTTGCAATGAGCGATCGAATGGCATTGGGAGCTTACAATGTGGTCTCAAAAAAGGAAGGGAAAAAACCTGTTATTATTGGAATTGATGCACTTCCCGGCGACAACAATGGAATTACCAACATTATCAAAGGAAAAATTACGGCTTCGATTATTTATCCAACCGGTGGTGATAGAATTATTCAGACTGCAATGGGTATTTTAGAAGGACGTCCGTATCAGAAAGAAAATATCCTTTCCACTTTTTTTGTAGATCAAAGTAACGCTCGTGTTATCAATATGCAAAATGAGCAGTTGATAGAACATCAAGCCAAACTGAAACGTATGAATGAGATGCTCAATCACAGTGTCGAGCTTTATTCCAATCAGCAAATAATGTTTTACGGAACGATTCTTATTTTAATATTAATCAGCATAACTTTATTGGTCTCTTTTTTTGCATATCGTTCTAAAAATAAAGCAAACAAACTACTCGAAAAACAAAATAGAGAAATTAAACATCAAGCGGAAGAATTGGCAATCCAAAAAGAACAATTAATCAAATTATCAATGGATTTAGAGGAAGCAACGCAAGAAAAACTCATATTCTTCACAAATATTTCTCACGAATTAAAAACACCTTTATCGCTTGTTTTAGGTCCGATTGAAACGCTTGCCGATTCTCCTAATTTAATGAAAGAACAGTATGATTTATTGAATTTAAGTATTCGGAACAGCGAGCGTTTACTCCGACTTATCAATGAAATTATTGAATTTCGTACTTTCGATAACAATAAAATGGTCGGTTATTTTTCGGAAGCGGATATGAAGCAATTCATTGAAGATTTAAATATTGTGTTCATCGATTATGCGAAACAGAAACGGGTGAGATTTTCTTTTTCTTCGGAAAAATCTGAATTTAAGATGTTTTTCGACAAGGAGAAAATGGAAAAAATCTATTATAATTTACTATCCAATGCTTTTAAGTTTGTGAACAATGAGGGCAATATTAATGTGTCCTTAACAGAAAAAGAGATTGATGGTACAAAACATGCTCATTTGAGTGTGTTTAACAGTGGAAGTTCCATTCCCAAAGAAGAAATTAACAATATTTTCAATCGTTTTTATAAAGTAAATCCACACGATACGGGAACGGGAATTGGACTTGCATTAACCAATGCACTGATAAAAGTTCATGGAGGAAATATTTCTGTAGAAAGTTCAGAAGAATCTGGAACCACTTTTAGTGTTTTTCTCCCTATTCATCAAGAAAATATTGTTGAAAAGAAAGAACAAGACGTAGCATTTTATAAAAATTACACTCAAAGTCGCATTCTTCTTGAAGAACAACAAAATGAATCTCATCTATCAGAAGATGTTCCACTTGACGATAATAAACCTTTGGTGCTTGTGATTGAGGATAATGCAGATATGCGGCGTTATTTGGATTTTATCTTAAAAGATGATTACAACGTGATTGAGGAAAAAGATGGAGAAAAAGGGATAAAAAGTGCAATAAAATACATTCCGGATGTGATTATCAGCGATGTGATGATGCCCGTAAAAGATGGTTTCGAGCTTTGTCAAACATTGAAATCGCATTTTACGACAAGTCATATTCCGATTATTTTGCTGACGGCAAACTCACTTGACGAACAAAAAGCCATTGGATTTGAAAGCGGTGCTGATGCGTATATTCCGAAACCTTTCAATGCCGAATTGTTTAAAATTCGCTTGCGGAAATTGATTGAAAACCGTGAAAAAATTAAAAAAGCCTTTGCAGGAAGTTTAATTGATGAATCAAAAAAAACAAGTCTTGGTGAATTAGACCAGCATTTTATAGATAAATTCTCTAAAATCATCGAGAAAAACATCTCGAAATCGGAATTGTCTGTGGATGAAGTGGCAAAAGAAATGGGTATATCAAGAGTTCAATTATATCGGAAAGTGAAATCCATAACCAATTCATCACCAAATGAATTAATCAGAATTATCCGATTGAAACAAGCAAAATTGCTTTTAGCCACAAACACCAAAACTATTTCAGAAATAGCATACGAAACGGGCTTTTCTTCTCCGTCCTATTTTTCTAAATGCTTTAAAGAACTTTTCAATGAAAATCCGACAGATTATTTGAAGTAAATTTTCACTTAAAACATTCTATCACTTTTCCACCATTTTATACACTTTGTCGTTTCTTCTCACAATTTTTTTGGTTTTGATTGAAAAAAGTGATCCTTTTTTAACTTCCTGAACAGGTGTAAGTTCATCGCGTAATTCTTCCACTACGTCTTCGTATGCTCCGGTTGTTTCGCCAGTAATAAGAATTTCATCGCCCACTTTTAAGTTTTGGGCTTCAAGTAAAATTTCTGCCACACCTATTTTTCCAAAATAGTTGGTAACTTTTCCAACATACATTTTACGGTGTGTTGCCTCCGAACCGTAATTTTGCGACCATTCACCCAATCGTTGTCCTAAATAATAACCATCCCAAAATCCGCGATTAAAAACCCGTGCCAATCTTTTATCCCAATCTGAGATTTTTTCAGCTGAAAATGTATTGTTTAAAACCGATTCGGCAGCTTCTTTATAACAAGAAACAACTGTTTTTACATATTCAGGACCGCGTGCTCTTCCTTCAATTTTGAAAACACGGATTCCTGCATCCAACATTTTATCCATAAAATGAATGGTTTTCAAATCTTTTGGCGACATAATGTATTCGTTGTCAATTTCGAGTTCAATCTCACTGTCTTTATCTTTTACAATATATCCTCTTCGACAAATTTGATTGCATTCTCCGCGATTTGCAGAAAGATTTTTTTCATGCAAACTAAGGTAACATTTTCCCGAAACAGCCATACACAAAGCTCCGTGACAAAACATTTCAATTTGAATTAATTCTCCATTCTTCCCTTTTATCTGCTCCTTTTCAATGGTTTCATAAATCTCTTTTACCTGCTCCATATTTAATTCGCGAGCCAAAACAACCACATCGGCAAATTGTGCGTAAAACCGCAACGATTCAACGTTTGTGATATTGAGTTGCGTAGAAAGATGAACTTCCACACCAACGCTATTTGCATACATCAATACAGAAACATCAGAAGCAATAATGGCAGAAACGTTCACCTCTTTTGCCGTATCAATAATTTCTTTCATCAATGAAATATCATTGTCGTAAATGATTGTATTTACTGTCAAATAGCTCTTAACGTTATTTTCTTTACATATCTGAACAATTTTTCTTAAATCATCTGTATCGAAATTGCTGCTCGATTTACTTCGCATATTTAATCTGCCTATTCCGAAATAGACCGAATCGGCTCCCGCTTGTATTGCTGCTGCTAAGCTTTCCCACGAACCTGCCGGTGCCATTATTTCTATATCATCACGCTTTATCATATAACTTTTTCTTTGTTGGATTGTTTGTAAGTAGTTGGAATGTGCTGAAAAATGACTTTACGTTAATTTTCAAGAGCATCCATTTTTTATTAATTTTGCAAAATTACAAAATTTGAAGGTAATGGCAAGTTGCTGCTGTTTCTTCTCCTTTTTTTGAAAACGATATTGAATATGAATATAGCCCATATAAAATTTCCCGAAAAACCGCTATTTCTTGCTCCGATGGAAGATGTTACCGACCAAGCTTTTCGCCTTTTGTGTAAAAAATTTGGTGCTGATATGGTTTATACGGAGTTTGTTTCTGCCGATGCTTTGATACGAAATGTGAAACGGACAGAACAAAAAATCACGCTACACGAAGAAGAACGCCCTGTAGCGATTCAATTATACGGAAGAGATGCAGATGCATTAGCCGAAGCTGCAAAAATTGCCGAAGAAGCAAATCCCGATATGATTGATTTGAATTTCGGTTGTCCGGTAAAGCGAGTTGCAGGAAAAGGTGCCGGATCAGGATTGATGAAAGAGGTGCCGAAAATGTTGGAAATCACAACTGCCGTAGTAAAAGCAACACGAAAACCGGTAACAGTAAAAACCCGTTTAGGTTGGGATGAAAACAGCAAAATAATTGTGGAATTAGCAGAGCAATTGCAAGATTGCGGTATTGAAGCGTTGACAATTCACGGTCGTACCCGTTCACAAATGTACAAGGGCGAAGCGGATTGGACACTTATTGGAGATGTGAAAAATAATCCACGAATGAAAATCCCCATTATCGGAAACGGCGATATCACAACACCCGAAAAAGCAAAAGAATATTTTGATAGATATGGAGTTGATGCCGTTATGGTGGGACGTGGAAGCATCGGACGACCTTGGATCTTCTCCGAAATACGTCATTTTATCGAAAAAGGAGAACATATTCAACCTTTTAGTTTTGAAGAACAAACATCTATTCTAAAACAACAAGTCCTCGATTCAATTAATTGGTTAGACGAACGAAGAGGGATCCTTCATTCTCGCAGACATTTGGCATCAAGTCCCACTTTCAAAGGAATTGCCAATTTCAAAGAAACCAGAATAGCAATGTTACGAGCCACAACAAAAGATGAATTATTTTCAATCATTGATTCTATTGAACTATAAAATTTTAAATTAACTTTGTGGGGCTATTTAAAAAACAAACTAAATTTATAGAGGTATGTTACATTTTAAAACAGCTTTCATAGCAGGGAGCGTCATAATTGTGAGTTTATTGATAACAACAAGTTGTGCAAACAACAAAGCAGCAGAACAAAACGCAGGCATTCGTTCCGAAAATCTGGACACAACAGCCATTGCAGGCGATGATTTTTATCAGTTTGCAACAGGAGGTTGGCAAAAGTTAAATCCCATTAGCGATGAATATTCTCGCTTTGGTAGTTTTGATAAATTGGCAGAAGATAATCGCGAACAGTTAAAAGCGTTGATTTTGGAAATTGCCAATAAAACACACAAAAAAGGGACAATCGAGCAAAAAATTGCCGACCTTTTCAATTTGGCAATGGACAGTGTCAAATTAAATAAAGAAAAAACAGCACCGATAAAAGAGGATTTGGAAAAAATCAATAATTTGAAAGATAAACAAATGATTGTTTCCTATCTCCCAGAAATGATGATGCAAGGAATTTCTCCTTATTTTCAATTGTATGTTGATGCAGATCCGATGAGCAGCAACGATTATTTACTTCAAACGTATCAAGGCGGAATTGGACTTGGACAACGGGATTATTACATTGAAAACGATGAAAATAGTAAAAACGTTCGTGAAAAATATAGCGAATTTATTGCCAAAATGTTTGAAAAAATTGGAAATTCAAAAGAAGAATCGAACAAAAAACGGGACGATGTTATTCGCATTGAAACCCGCTTGGCAAAAGCATCTTATGATAATGTAAAACTACGTGATCCTCATGCAAATTACAATAAAATGTCAGTTGAAGAATTGACGAAATTAGTTACGGGTGTGGATTGGAAACAATTCTTTGAAGGATTTAAATTAACCCAACTTTCAGAAATTTCCATTTCGCAAAAAGAACAATTAATTGAAGTGGGAAAAATTTTAAATTCCGAACCGATTGATGCTCAAAAATCATATTTGGAGTGGAATGTTCTCAATCATGCCGCCTCATTTTTAAGCGATGAAATTAATGAATTGAATTTTGATTTTTACGGAAAAATTCTTTCCGGAAAACAAGCACAACAACCACGGTGGAAACGTGCAGTAAGTGCAGTTGATGGTTCTTTGGGAGAAGCAGTAGGACAAATGTATGTGCAAAAATATTTCCCATCGGAGGCAAAAGAAAGAATGGTGGAGCTGGTGAAAAATCTTCAAAATGCTCTAAGTGAAAGAATCCAAAAGTTGGAATGGATGGGCGACAGCACTAAAATAAAAGCACAAGAAAAACTAAATACTTTTCACGTGAAAATTGGTTATCCCGACAAATGGAAAGATTATTCTTCGCTTGATGTGAAAAATGATAGTTATTGGGCAAATATCAAACGTGCAAATCGTTTTGAAAGCGAATTGATGTTTAATAAAATTGGAAAAGCGGTGGATAAAGATGAATGGTTGATGACACCACAAACCGTCAATGCGTATTATAATCCGAGCACAAACGAAATCTGTTTTCCTGCTGGAATTTTGCAATATCCATTTTTTGATATGAATGCCGATGATGCGTTTAATTACGGAGCGATTGGAGTGGTTATTGGACACGAAATGACACACGGATTTGATGATCAAGGACGTCAATTTGATAAAAACGGAAATTTAAAAGATTGGTGGACAAAATCGGATGCAGAAAAGTTTGAAGTGCGTGCAGATAAATTGGTTGCATATTATGGAAACATCGAAGTTGCACCGAGTGTGTTTGCGAATGGGAAATTTACTTTGGGAGAAAACATCGCCGATCAAGGTGGATTACAAGTTTCTTATCAAGCGTTTGAGAAAATCATGAAAGAGAAATCTTTACCAGTGAAAGAAGGATTCACTCCCGAACAACGTTTTTTTATTGCGTATGCTAATGTTTGGGCAGGAAATATCCGCGATGAAGAAATTCTAAAACGCACCAAAACCGATCCTCATTCTTTAGGAAAATGGCGTGTAAATGCAGCTTTGCCACACATTGATGCTTGGTACAAAGCATTTCACATCACACAAGAAAATAGTTTGTATATTGCACCGGAAGAGAGAGCTGTTGTTTGGTAAAACACGAAAATTTATAACAAAAAAGATTGCTTCGATAGGATTTTTCCCTGAGCAATCTTTTTTTGTTTTTTTGAAATTACCTTTCTGTGCAATTTCGGCATATTTCAAATTGCTTCCGATTTTTCAAAATTTGCTCACGAAATTTGTATGCTTTGTCGCTATGCCAACCGTTCATCAGTGAATCTTCGGTTGTATCTCCCAATTTGAATTTACTGTCTTTGTCAAAACAACAGGGCAATAATTCTCCTTTTGAATTGACAACTGTTCCCATCCAAAGCCGTTTACAACTGTTTTTTAGAGGTGATTTGATATGGTATTTTCCATCTTCTTTCAGTTCGTATCGTGCATATTTTTTTTTGTTGGTCAAAAGTGGATTTCCATTTTCAAAATCGTATAATTGTGCCGATTTAAAAGTCAATTTATCTGCTTTCAGCTCTTTTTTCATCTTTTTCATATCGTCCATTTCGTGTTCGTTGGTTTTAAGCACAAGAAATTGAATTTCAACGATTGGCAAATGAGATTTTAGCTCTTTTTTCCATTTTACAAGCAGTTCGATTGCTTTTTTCGCTTTTTCCAATTTTCCACCTATACGATAAGTTTGATACGTTTCTTGCGTTGCTCCATCAATGGAAATAATAATCCTATCCAATCCCGATTCTACGATGGCACGAGCGGTTTCATCGTTGATTAACTGTGCATTGGTGGATGTGGTAGATAAAATATTCCTTTCGTGCGCCAAACGAACCAATTGAGGAAAAAGCTTATTCAAAAGCGGTTCTCCTTGAAAATAAAAAATAACATGTGTGAGTTTGTTCTTAAGTTCATTGAGAATTTTTTCTGTATTTTCTAAAGTAGAATTGATTGTTTTTACAGGAATTGTTCGCGTTCCAACCGGACATTCAGGGCAATCCAAATTGCAAACATTGGTCGGCTCAATGGAAATAAACGAAGGAAAAGTTCTCCATTTTGTCAAAATTCCCAAACGAGAAAGTTGATAAGATGTGTGCAATCTAATTAGGTTCCATATTTTGGAAGGGACAAAAGCCGTTTTAAATATTCGGACTATATAAAAAAATAAATTGAAATTCATAATAAAAACTAAATTGTACTCAAAATTTTATATTTGAGCAATGTTAATCGTTAATAATTGTTTTGAGTGAAATAAAAATAGCAAAAATCCATTATTTACATAGATAAACCAAAGATAAATTGGTACTTTTGCAAAAGAATAAAAACATTTTCAAAAATACAAAAAAAATAAACGGTATGAACAAAAAATTTTTAATCATTTCAAGTGTATTAATGGTATTTGTTTTCAGTGCTTGTAACAAAAACATGACTGCATTGGATGCAAGTTACTTTAAAACTACTCCAAACCCATTGGAAACAAAAGCGGGAAAAGTAGATGCAACTGTTACCGGAACGTTTCCGGTGAAATACTTTGCTAAAAAAGCAGAAGTTACGGTTACGCCGGTATTAAAGTTTGAAGGAAAAGAAGTTCAAGCAGCAGCCACAACTTTTCAAGGAGAAAAAGTATTGGGAAATAATCAAACCGTGCAATACAAAGCAGGTGGAACTTATTCTATAAAACCATCATTTGTCTATTCACCGGATATGGCAAAATCTGAATTGTATCTTAATTTTGATGTGAAACAAGGCAAAAAGAGCTATCAAATTCCTGCTGTGAAAGTAGCCGATGGAATTATTGCTACATCTGAATTGGTTTGTACTTCAAGTGATGAAATTAAAACAGCCGTTTCTCCTGATGGATTTCAACGTGTTACGAAAGAACTTCAAAATGCTGACATTCTTTTCTTAATCCAACAAGCTCAACTTCGTAGTTCTGAGTTGAAAAAAGAGGACATCGCCGCATTTAATCAAAAAGTGAAAGAAGCTCGCGATGCACAAAATAAAGAAATCACATCTTTAGAAGTGCTTGGTTACGCATCACCCGATGGTTCAATTGAGTTGAACACCGACTTGGCAGAAAAACGCCAAAAAGTTACAACAGATTATTTGAACAAAGAACTAAAAAAACTAAAAGCCGATGTGGCAATTGACAGCCGTTTTACAGCAGAAGATTGGGACGGTTTCCAAAAACTGATGGAAGCATCTAACATTCAAGATAAAGATTTGATTTTGCGTGTTCTTTCAATGTATCAAGATCCGGAACAAAGAGAGCGTGAAATTAAAAATCTTTCAGCAGCATTTCAAGAAGTTGCAAACGATATTTTGCCACAACTTCGTAGAGCAAGATTAAATCTTGCAGTAGATGTGATTGGAAAATCTGATACAGAAATTGTAGAATTAGCAACTTCAAACCCTACTTCACTTACAGCAAACGAATTACTTTATGCAGCTACATTGGTAGAATCATACAAAGAAAAAACTGATATTTTAAATAAGTTTGTTTCATTGTATCCTCAAGATGCACGCGGTTATAATAATTTAGGAATTGTAAAATATGAAATGGACAACGTGAAAGAAGCAGGTGAATTGTTCAAAAAATCTCTTTCATTGGATTCTTCAGATGCAAATGCCAATTACAATGCTGGATTAGTATGTTTGGCAAACGGAAAAATTAACGAAGCACAAGCATTCTTTGGAAAATCTGCCGGTTCAACAGGAAATCTTAGTGCAGCACTTGGAGCAAGTTATCTTGTAAGCGGTGATTATTTGAAAGCAGCAACAACAATGAAAAATACAAACTCAAACAATGCTGCTTTGACACAAATTCTTAGCAACAACTACAACGATGCTCGTAAAACATTAGCTGCCGTAGAAGCTCCAAATGCAATGACTTTTTATCTTTCGGCAGTTATTGCTGCTCGCACAAACGATAGAGATGGAGTTTATTCCAATTTACGAACTGCACTTCAAAAGAACAAAACAGTTGGAATGAAAGCATTGAAAGATGCCGAATTTTCTAAATATGTTGCAGATCAAGCTTTCTTGTCAATTTTCAAGTAAGACGAAAGAATATTAAACATATTCAAAAAGAGATTGTTATAAAAAGACAATCTCTTTTTTTTTTATTAAAGGAATCAATAATATAACTTTTCTCGACACGCAGCGTATTTGAAAAAAAAAGATATAAAATAGTTTTGGATTTATTGCCTTGAAATCATTTGCAAAATTAGAATCCTTTTTTATTTTGAATTTTTTGCTAATTTTGCACATAAATTAAATATCATACTTTTTATATGTGTTATTTTTAGATGTATATAAGTGGATATTAAAAAAGAAAAAATGGGCAAAATGATATATCTTTCCTTAGCCAAAATGAGTGGTGAGGAACAAAAATACATTCAAGAGGCATTTGATACCAATTGGATTGCTCCGTTGGGACCGAATGTGATTGCTTTTGAAAAATCACTAACAAACTTTATTGGTGCGAATAAATATGTAACTGCGTTGAGTTCCGGAACAGCTGCCATTCATTTGGCGTTGATTCAACTTGGTGTAAGTCGTGGCGATGAAGTGATTTGTCAGTCTTTTACGTTCGCTGCATCAGCCAATCCGATTGCTTATTTGGGTGCAACACCTGTTTTTGTGGATAGCGAAAATGAAACATGGAATATGAATCCCCGTTTTTTAGAAGATGCCATCAAAGATAGAATTGCAAAAACCGGAAAGAAACCGAAAGCTATTATTCCTGTTCATCTTTACGGAATGCCCGCCAAAATTGACGAGATTTTAGAAATTGCCAATCGATATGAAATTCCTGTGTTGGAAGATGCGGCAGAAGCACTTGGTTCCGAATACAAAGGAAGAAAATGTGGAACGTTTGGCGAATTTGCGTGTCTTTCATTCAATGGAAATAAAATAATGACCACTTCCGGCGGCGGAGCTTTAGTCTCATCAACAGAAGAAGAGAATAGAAAAGCACTTTTTTTAGCAACACAAGCAAGAGATGAAGCTCCTCATTATCAACATTCACAAATTGGTTATAATTACCGTTTGAGTAACGTTTCAGCGGGAATCGGAAGAGGACAAATGGTTGCGTTAAATGATTTTATAGCTCGCAGAAGAGAAATAAATGCCCTTTACAAAAAAATGCTGTCAGATGCCAAAGGAATTATGTTTTTAGAAAATCCATCATCTGATTTTAATTCAAATTATTGGCTTACTTGTGTTTTGATTGATCCAAAAAAAATCGGTTTTACTCGTGAAGATTTACGACTTACTATGGAAAAAGAAAAAATTGAAACACGCCCGCTTTGGAAACCAATGCACTTGCAGCCTGTTTTTGCTGATGCTCCATTTTATGGCGATGGCACAAGCGAGAAGTTGTTCGATTTAGGACTTTGTTTGCCTTCAGGTGCCGGACTTACCGATGACGATATAAAGAAAGTAGTTGAAGTAATTAAAAATTTTCAAAATACTTGATTTATCTAAATAAATATTGAAATCACGACGTTTAACGAATATTGATTACTTCCTTTTTTCTGTTAAAAAATAAAAAACAGTTAACAAATCTTCTTTTTTATTTGTTTAAGAAACAATTCAAATAAAAAAATAAATAAGAAATGGAAGAAAGAATTGATGTTTCGAAAATTGCACCGGAAGGTTATGAAGCGATGATTGCGATGGAAATATACCTCGCTAAGAGTGGATTGGATAAAAAATTGTATGAATTAATTAAAACAAGAGCTTCACAAATAAATGGGTGTGCTTTTTGTTTGAATATGCACACACGTGATGCACTAAAACTTGGAGAAACTGCTCAACGGCTTTTTCTTTTAAATGCTTGGCGGGAAACAGATTTATTCACGGAAAAAGAACGTGCTGTTTTAGCTCTTACCGAATCGATGACGCTACTTACAAACGATCACGTGGACGATGAAGTGTACAATGCAGCGGCAAAAGTGCTTACTGAAAAAGAATTGGCTGCTGTGATTATGGCAGTTGTAGCCATCAATGGTTGGAATAGAATTTCGATTGCTACCCGGAAACCATTGGATTAAATTTTTTATGTGAATTAAAATGAGTTAAAAAAATGAGGTTCCAACTTGTTTGAAGCCTCATTTCTCTTTATAAGAACGTTGAGAATATGTTATTTGTTAATTTCACTTTTTATCTTTTTGATTGCACAATGTAGTTTCTCAATTCATTGTTAAAATCATCTTCTTCTAATAAATCCTCCAAATTGATGTGTAATCTGTATCTCCAACTTGCTTTTGAATTGGAAGGAACGTTAATTCGCTCATCATGAGGATTTTCTCGTCTTACTTTTTCTGAAATTCCCAATAAGTCTTGCATTTGAAAAATTGCCCACATTGCCGGTGAATACAAATGTTGAAGAACAATATCTCGATTTATCCACCATTCGCAAAAATAAGGTGCTTCGCCCCAATGACCTAATTGAGTGTTGTAAAATCGTTGTGTTACGGATTTGTCTTCTTCCCACCAACCCCTGATGGTACTCATATCGTGTGTAGAAGGCGTAACAACGGAAAGATAAGGAGCATTGTTAGGATGTGAAAATTCAATTTTATTGCTCTTTGGAGCTCGTTGCACTTCCAAACTTAAAATTCCCAACTCACTCATCACATCTGTAACGCATTGCGTCATCATTCCAAGGTCTTCGCCGCAAATCATCATATTGGTTGTTTTTTTCAATGCCGGAAGTTTTTCCATTCCTGAATGGTACCAATTTTCATCTTGACGGTGGTAATAATAATGGATATAAAGTTCGTCCAATCCTCGTTTTGTGTGGTCGTCTAATTCTTGATATGTAGGCAAACTGTGCATTCCATAACGTGGAAAAAACTGAGTTTGATTTGAATTAGGAACTTCAAAAAAGAGAACATTGGAAATCAAATCAAATAAACCCCATTTGATCCGCTCCGAAATTTCACCTTTGTCAAATAATTTCTCCACATACGTTTGACTTTTAAATTGGTCTTTCAAACGAAGAATCCAACCGTCTTCTATTTGCAAACAATTTGATTTTACCCATTCCACTTCTTCTTCAAAAAACCGCCATAAAATATCTTCCGTGATGTACGGTTTGCAAAAACGATTGTAATCAAACCAAATCCCTTTTTCGCTAAACTCATTGATATAGATAGGAATAGACGGATTTAAATGTCCCATTATTCCTTCGATTTGATTGGTAGGAATTTGCCAAATACGGAAAAATCCAAGAATATGATCAATTCTGAACGTATCAAAATAATTTGACATTTGTCCAAACCGTTGTTTCCACCATTTGAAACCTGTTTGTTTCATCTCTTCCCAATTATAAGTTGGTAATTCCCAATTTTGTCCTTTTATGGTAAACATATCAGGCGGAGCACCGGCATTCATATCCATGTGGAAAAGATTTGGATTTACCCACGTGTCAATGCTGTTTCTATTTACTCCAATTGGAATGTCGCCTTTTAAAATAACTCCTTTGGAATGTGCATATTCTGTTGAGCTTTTTAGCTGCTTATGAAGATGGTATTGTATAAAATAAACTGCTCCGATTTGGTCAAAATGAGGTT
The DNA here is from genome assembly GCA_039811505.1 of Paludibacteraceae bacterium. Taxonomy (GTDB): domain Bacteria; phylum Bacteroidota; class Bacteroidia; order Bacteroidales; family Paludibacteraceae; genus UPXZ01. Next base: position 28,192 of record JBDHYS010000001.1, read on the forward strand.
GATTGCTCGAAGTAAGTTCTTCGATTTTTCCTGCATCATACAATGCAAATTCTTCCCATTCTCTGTAATTATTGGTTTTGAATTTGTCTCTTAAAAAACAATAAGCAGCATAAGGTTTCAGCCAGTATTCATTTTGATCAAAATAGAGTTGAAAGTCTTTATCATTCAAGAAAATTTCTTTTTCTTGCAGGTAAAGTTGTTTGGCATATTCAATCTTAAAATTAACTACTTCCAAAAATGGCAGCAAAGGCATTGCATTTAATTCGGCTTGCTTTGGAATGTATTGCTTTTGAATTTCATGCGTGTCGCTTAATTTTCCCATTGCCGGAATGTTCAAATAGAGCGGATTTAACGCAAAAGCCGAAATGGCAGCATAAGGCAACACATCGTTTTCTGTTTGAGTGCCATTTGTGTCGTTTAGTGGCAAAACCTGAATCAATTTCAATCCCACTTTTGCAGCCCAATCCACAAGCAGTTTCAAATCTACAAAATCACCTGTACCAAAACTTTTTCTTGTCCGAATACTTGATATAGGCAACCCAATTCCAGCTCCTTTCCAATTTGTATCGTTCATACGGATAAAACCACCATCAAATTTCACAAGTGATTTTGACCCAAATAAAGGTAAAAATCGATCAGGACCTTCTTCAAATTCAACAAATTGCTTTGTTGAAAGATCGAAAATGCCAAATTTGAAAAGAATGTCTTTTTTCACTTTCCTTAAATCCTTTTTCAAAATCCATTTATCATCAGATAAGTGCATAATGGCGGGATTATTTACAGACCAATCTCCCAATTCCTGACAGTTTCCTACTACGCAAACTACTTGATTTTCTTTTATCAACGGAGCTTTTACGATAAGTTCGTGTGTGAAGTTTTTCTCTTCTCTTGGTTGCTTTTTTTCTTCGTTGTTTTTTAACAAGACTTTTTGAAAAGGAGAACTCATCAACACGTTTTCTATTTTTCCTGCCGCATTCCATTGATCGAAACAATAAATTTTGTCCACATTGGTTTGAGAAATTTCAATCGTTCGTTCTCCCCATTCTTCAATGTGAGCTCCGTTTGTTTCATCAAAAACCAAATATTTGTAAACGATAATTTGATCTTTTGTCGGATTAATTTCAATTTCACCAACCCAGTCTTCGTGTCCTTGAAAATTTAATGGAAATGCACGCCTGAAATTATTATTTCCCAATTCCGGAATATCGCCTGAAACAACAACATTTTGTCCAAATCGCGTGAAGAAAGGTACCTTAAAATGAATTTTCATTTATATTAAATGCTTAGTTAACTTTAATTGAATTACAATTTTAATGAAATTTTAGTCAAAAGTAATCTATTTAGAGAAGATACGGTCATTTTATTTGTAGAAATATGCAAATTCACTATTCAAACGTTTGCAAAATTACCATAAAGCTAAAAAAATAGAGCAAGTTTTTTTAGCAATCGTATGTTATTTATAAACTTTATGTCATTTGAAAGAATCAATATTTTTTTTACAAAGAATACCGTTATAAATTACGTTGAATAAAAGATTTTTAGATTAAATTTTATGATTGTCCGGTTTTGATTGAAATTCCGTTTCGTAAATCAATCTATTTTTTCTAATTTTGCAAAAAACTGATTATTCATTCAATTTTTAGTAGCAATCATGGAGCGAGCAAATTTATTTAAAGTGTTCTCAGGAACTAACACAAGAAGTTTAACCGAAAAAATTTGTACAAGCCTCCAATGGCCTTTGGGGAGATTAAATATCGAACATTTTTCTGATGGCGAATTTGCTGTTTTTTATGAAGAATCTATCAGGGGAAAACATGTCTATTTGGTGCAATCCACTTTTCCTAATTCAGATAATTTAATGGAATTGCTTCTGATGATTGATGCCGCAAAACGTGC
>JBDHYS010000002.1:0-23214 GCA_039811505.1 Paludibacteraceae bacterium
GATATTTTAGCAGCACTATCTGTTGACTGTGTGATATTTGGATATCAGAAAGATGAATTAACTGTGTTAATAAGAAAAGAGCAAATTCCTTTTGATAATACTATTGTTGAAGAATGGAAACTTCCCGGTAATCATGTGCGAAGAGAGGAATGCATCGGAGATACGGCAACAAGAATTTTGAAAGAACAAACAGGACTTGAGGATATTTTTGTAAAACAATTTTATGTTTTTAGTAGCTTAGATAGGCTCACAAGACGCCCACAAGATTATGATTGGATTAAACCTCGATTGCTTGATGAACGCGTTATCACTATTGGGTTTTATTCATTAGTAAATGTTGACTTGATTGACAATACAAAATTAATCGAAGATGCTAAGTGGGAAAATGTAAATAATCAAATTGATTTGATGTTTGATCATCGTGATATTTTAGATGAAGCTTTGTTGAGACTAAGAAACGATTTATTGCATGAACCATTAGTTTTTCAATTACTTCCAGAAAAATTTACCCTCACAGAGATGCAGAATGTCTATGAAGCAATCTTCAATACAGAATATGATAAGCGAAATTTTCGTAGAAAAATAGCAAAGATGAAATACTTAATTCCTCTTGATGAAATGCAAGTTGGGGTCTCCCATAAGCCAGCAAGATATTATTCGTTTGATGCGAATATATATGAAAAGAATCTAACCGATAGGTTTGATTTTAGAGTTTAATCCTTTTCATTTTCTAAATTGTAAGTGGATCTATCCCTTTTATAGTGTTTGATAGTTTCATTATGAAAATATATACAATTGGAACTAATGAAAGTGCGTTTGCCAAAATTAATGGCCCATCCAAAAGCAAAAGCCCATACACTAACCATAAACTAATACAAATTACAACAATGATGTACATTGTAAGTGAAATGCTATGGGTGTCTTTTGTCCTAAAAACTTTTACCGCTTGTGGTACTTGATTTAAGATAGAAAGAATAGATGCTGAAAAGCCAATAAATTCAACGGTTGCCATATTGTTTTTTGTGCAAAGGTATATTTTATCTTTATAATTATTGTAAAAAAAGCTGTTCAAACAAATATTTTGAACAGCCTTTGTTTTATTATTAGGAAAGATAGGGGTTAAAAAATTGATATTTTTTCAGTTGAATTGTCAACTCTGATTATGTAGATACCTTTATTTAAGTTCTCAGATTTAAATGTTCCACGAATATTTTTTGATTGAAGCATTCTGCCACTAATGTCAAATATTTCTACTTTTGAGATAACATTTTCAATAAAAACTCTGCTACCAACGATGTGAAAATTATTTTTTGTATCTGGTTTGAAAGTCTGAACACTTGTGTCGTCTGTTTTCTTCCAACCTATAACGGTAATTTCGGTATTTGCATCTTCAGGATAGCGAGCTTCACGATTTGCACGTTCATTGCCCTCTTCATTCACCTCGGGATATCCCCAGTCTGGTTTATTGTACATCCGATAGCTTATTGATATAACCATTGGAGCACTTACAGAAAATACACCATCTTCAATTTTTGTGGCTTCTACTGCGTTATCCATATTCCAACCTAAATGATCTCCTTGAAGGAAAACTTTATTTGTTCCTACCGGAACGTTAACTCTAATATTAATTGTACCTGTTTTTTCTGGATCAAAGTACTCTTTGAAACTGTTTACAACCACTGATACTGTGTTTTCTGTAGAACCGTAAATAAAATTATCTTTTGGATCTGTTTGTTCATACGCCCAAGCAGGACCGGCTACAAATTTAAACTCCATATTAATAGCATCTAAACTAAATACTTTTATAGAAAAAACTTTTCCATCAATAGTATTTTCAATTAATTGCATTTTATAATCTTCTGACGGACTCGACCATCCATTAAAACTCCCTACCATATAGAGTACTTTAACTGCTGAAGGCACCAATGCTTCAATGGTAACTTCTCTCTCATCGGGTGTAAATGTTTCAAGCCACTTTTCAACAACATCAAGCTCGCTCCAAGTTCTGTCTTGAATAGCATCGCCATTGGCGTCTTTTTCAATGTATTTCCAATCCGGACCACTAAGATATTGATACTTCATTGTTTCCGTGGCTGTTTCAATGTCGATTGTAAATGTGTTGTCATTTACCTTTGTCATCATGTGCTTTCCGGGATTCCATCCATTCATTTCACCTGTAATGTAACAATATTTTGTCCCTGCTGGAACAGAAACTGTATAGGTTAAAGACATTGTGGGTTGAGCTAGAATGAACAAACTCACAAGAATAAGTAGTAGTGTAGTGCTTTTTTTCATGACCATTAAAATTTTTAATTTAAGTTATTAATTTGATTCGTGTCAAAGATACACTAAGCTGGTGTTCGATCCAACACTTATCGATAAAATTTAAATATAATTAACATATACAGGCGTAAAATGTTTACGTTCGCTAATAAAAGTTTATTTGAATTTAAGTTTTTATATAAAAAATGTGTAAATTTGTAGAATGAATTTTTTAAAGTATTTGATTATGAAAAAAACAATCGTTTTTATTCTGTTTTTATCAATGTTTTCTGTCAATGTTTTTTCAAAAACGGTTCGATTGCTTGCGATTGGGAATAGTTTTTCGGAAGATGGAATTGAAAATTATTTGTACGATTTGGTTCAAGCAAATGGCGATACAATAATTATTGGGAATATGTATATTGGTGGTTGTTCGTTGGAAATGCACTACAAGAATATGTTGGCAGATTCTCCTCATTATAATTATCGGAAAATTGTAGATGGAGTAAAAACAAAATCACCAAAATTTTCCTTAAAAGATGCTTTGCAAGATGAAGCGTGGGATTTTATCTCATTTCAGCAAGTAAGTTCACATTCTGGAGTTTACGAAAGTTATTTTCCTTACATTTCGGAATTGATTGACTATTCAAGAAAATTTTCCAAGAAAAATGATTTTCAACTTATTCTACACATGACGTGGGCGTATGCAAAAGATTCTTCCCATGAAGGATTTAAAACATATCATAAGAATCAATTAGAGATGTATTATGCAATTATTTCAACTGCACAAAAAGTTGCAAACAGTGTAAAAACTGATATGATTGTTCCTGCTGGAACTGCAATTCAGAACGGAAGAACAAGTTTATTGGGTGATACGTATTGCAGAGATGGTTATCATTTGGAGTTGAATTTTGGAAGATATACTGCTGCTTGCGTATGGTTTGAATCGCTGTTTGGTGTTTCTGCAATTGGTAATAAATTCAATCCATCTAACATTGATAAAGCTCAAACGAAAATTGCCCAATATGCTGCTCATTATGCCGTAAAATATCCATTTTCAATAACAGATTTAACCCGATTGAAATAACAAGTTATTTTTTCGTTATTTCACTTTCAAAACTTCCATCTTTCAGATAGGTTTTTATTTGATTTCCTATTTCTATTTCTGAAATGGAGCTAATTCTTTTCCCATTCATAGAGGTGATAGAATAACCTCTTTCTGCCATAAATGAAGGAGAATAGCTTTTTAAGTTATTTTCCATTACCACTAATTTTGTGGTGTTAGAATTGACAAAAGAATTTAAAATAGTTTTAAGACGGTATAAAATATTAGTTTGTTGAAGAAGTTTGTTGTTTATCCCCAATTTTGACACTTGCTTCAATCGTAATTTGATTAAATCAAACCTATTTTTCTCAAAATTTATTTTTTCTCGTACAATATCAATCAACTCATTCGATGTGTTATGAAGAATGTTCAATTGATTATCCATCGCATAAATTAGCAATTCAGCTGCCGCAGTAGGCGTTTTCACGCTCGTATGAACCACTCTGTCCAAAATTGTTGTATCGCGTTGATGACCAATCCCAGCAATTATTGGAAGAGGAAATTGAGCACAATTTAGCGCCAAATTATAGGAATCAAAACTTGCTAAATCGGTTGTGGCTCCTCCACCACGAATAATCACAACGACATCAAAAAAATCAATGTATTTGTAGATTTTCTCCAAAGCTTGCACAATAGAAGATTCAGTTTGTGTGCCTTGCATAACGGCAGGAAAAAGTTTCGTGTAAAAAGCTAAATGTGAACCGTTGGATTCAAGCTGATTACAAAAATCACCGTATCCGGCAGCAGTTGTTGATGAAATAATTGCTATTTTTTGAGGAAGAAGTGGAAAAGGGATTTGTTTGTTCATCTCAGCAACTCCTTCAGATTCCAATTGCTGAATGATTTGCTGTCGCCTTGTTTCCAATTCTCCCACTGTAAATACAGGATCAATATCTTTTACAGTCAATCCCACTCCGTACATTCCGCTAAAATCTACCGTAACAGCAAGTAAAACTTTCAATCCCGAACGAAAAGTTTCGCCCGTTGTGGATTCAAAATAAGGTTTAAGCATTCGATAGGTTGAAGCCCAAATATTTGCCCTTATTTTAGTCGTGATATTATCTGTAGATGTATCTTTTTCTACCAATTCTAAAAAACAATGTCCGTTATTTTCTCTCAATTCATTGATTTCTGCCCTAACCCAAATAGAATCGGTGTACGTTTCTTTTATAGTGCGTTGAATGTGATCGGTTAGCTCCGACAATGAGATAGATTTCATTCTTAGTTAATTATAATAAAATAGATTCCGGTGGCAAAAGTGTTTGGATTGATTATGATACTATCATCGATAATTGGATATTTTCCGCATACAATTCCCATTGAAGAAATTATATTTACATAAGATTTAGAATTATAAGATGTGTGGTGAATCGGGATAGAATATGTTTTATTGGATTCAATAAATATCTTTTGAGTAAAATGTTCGTCTTTTACGGTAAAAATTGGTGTCGGAACATCGGTGTTGGTCAATACATTCCATGCAGTTTCAAAATTAGGGATTCCGTAACCCATTTGATTGGTCGGATTGGCGTATAAACTTCCACTTTTATATAGATTGTCTCTTAAATCATCAAGATGAAAATAAGCCAATTTATCTTTGTAAGATTGCAATAAACAAGCACTCATTCCCGCCAAAATTGGGCAGGAAAAAGAAGTTCCATTTCCATAAATCACACTTCCATTTGTAGCAACTAAAGCCGAAGAAGTTCCTACAGCACATAATTCAGGTTTTATGCGGCTGTCGTAAGTTGGTCCAAAAGACGAAAATGAACTTGGAACATTGTTCGTTGTAACACTTCCTACCGTAATTACACCTTCCGCATCGGCTGGAACGCTGATATATTTCCAAGAAGTATTGCCTTCGTTCCCTGCAGAATTAAATACTAATATTCCTTTATTATAAGCCATTGTAGCAGCTTTACTTGCTCTTACAGTATTTCCATCGAGCATAGAATAGGTATAATTCAGCAACTCATCGTCAAATTCTGTATAACCAAGGGAAGTTGTGGCGACATCTGCTCCGATACTATCTGCGTATTCAATAGCAGAAACCCAAAAATCAGGTTCATAAGGATACTCATTCAAAGCATCTTCTGTTCGCAATAACAAATAAGAAGCTTTTGGAGCTGTGCCAACAAATGAACCATCTATTTCAGCTGCCATTGTGGATAAAACGTAAGCTCCGTGTGTATGTTCTGAATAAATATTGGAATTCGGATCGATAAAATCTTTCGTTCCAATTATCCTACCTTCATTTCGTATTGTTTGAAATGCAGGATTTGTATTAACTCCACTAAATCCGGCATCAATTACAGCAATTAAGACTCCTTCTCCTTTGTACCCTTTTTGGTGTAAAATTTTTCCGTTAAGATTATCTATTTGAGTTTCTGCAAATCCATAATTAAAGTCAGAGTTTTTTGCTTTTTTCTTTACTTGTCCGTTGTTTGAAACGGTAATTCCTGTGTATTGTGTGTTTTCTACGAAAGATAATGCACGAATGTTGGATAAAACAGTAGAATCATTTGTACGAATTGTAATACCGTTCAACCATTTAGAAACTGAAAAAACCTCAACTCCCAAATTGTGAATTGTTTCAATATAATTTGGATTTACGGGGAAATCGGTACTGTCAATTGGAATTTGAAAAAAAACTCTTCTATCAATGGATTTTTGAGAAAGAAATTCTGATGGATTCTCTACTGAAAATGGATTGTCGCTTTTGTCTTTCAGCTGAACAAAGAAATAGTAAAGTTCACTCTCAATTTTTGAATAAATAGAGAAGCTTATGAAAAGAAAAGAAACAATAAAAATATACTTTTTCATAATACAATCTATTCTTATTTATATAGATAACTGCAAAATTAGAAAATTTGTTTATCTATTTGTCGAAATTTTAAAAGATATTCTGTTTTGTTCTTCAAAATCAATAAAAAAACAGGAGATTTAATAAAAAATCTCCTGTTTTGTGGGCCCAACTGGGCTTGAACCAGTGACCCCCTGATTATGAGTCAGGTGCTACTAACCAACTGAGCTATGGGCCCCACTACTGCAAAAATTTTATTATCTTTGCAAAGCGAATGCAAAAGTAATCAATTTTAGTTTATTTCAAAAATTTATTTATAAAAAAATCGAGAAAATGGATTTAAATCCTAAAATAAAAGCACTCATTTTTGATTTGGGTGGTGTTCTTGTAGATTTGGATTGGGACCGCTGTGTCAATAATTTCAGGAATTTAGGTGTCGATTCGATTGAAAATTTAATTAGCACTACGCATCAAAAAGGATTTATTTTAGATTATGAACTTGGTTTTATTAACGATAATCAATTCAGAAACGAAGTCAGAAAAATAGCGAATAGTGAAATTCCAGATAAATTGATTGATGATGCTTGGCTCTCGCTTTTAGTTGGAATTCCTGAGGAAAAATTAGAATTATTGCTTTCATTAAAGAAAGATTATCGTATTTTGATGTTGAGCAATACAAATAAAATGTCGTTTGAACATTGCAGGAACATTTATTTTAATTTCCGACACCATTCAATAAATGATTTTTTTGACCACTGCTATCTTTCGTATGAAATGCACTTGTGCAAACCTTCAAATGAGATTTTTGACACGATGTTAAGGAATGAAAATCTTGCTCCAAACGAAGTTTTGTTTCTTGATGATGGCGATAAAAACATTGAAGCTGCAAAAAATAGAGGTATTAATGTACTTAAAATAACTCCCTATACTTCAATCAACGAATGGGGATTGTTTGAAATTTTAAAAGAACTTAATGGATAAAACCCATTCAACAAACGACCGAATGAAACTTTTTTCGTTAGAAAATAAAATAAAAAACAGCCATTCCGGCTGTATTGCAACTGTTGGCTTTTTTGATGGCGTTCACGGAGGACATCGTTTTTTACTCAATGAAGTGATAGCAGAAGCAAAAAAAACGGGAATGCCTGCTGTTGTCATTACATTTGATGAGCATCCTCGAAAGGTGTTAAAAAGTGATTTTCAACCTAAACTTCTCACTACTTTTGAAGAAAAAATAGAATTGCTTAAAACAACACAAATTGATGAGTGCGTTGTGTTAAATGTTTCGTATGAATTGTCGTTGCTATCGGCGAAGGAATTTATAACGACCGTCTTAAAAGAAAAAATAAACGTAAAAACGCTTTTTGTTGGACACGATCATCGGTTTGGGCACAACAGAGAAGAAGGTTTTGAGGATTATAAAGCTTACGGAGATGAAATTGGGATAAAAGTTGTTCAAGCTCAAAGATATTCACTTCCAAACGAAGAAAATTTTAGTAGTTCGCGAATCCGTAAATGTTTGGACAGTGGAGAAATTGAAGAAGCAAACCGACTTTTAACTTATCCTTATACTTTTATGGGACAGGTGATTAACGGTTATAAAAACGGTCGGAAAATCGGATTTCCTACAGCGAATATTTGGTTTGAAAATGATGAGAAAATTATCCCCAAAGTTGGTGTTTATGCCGTAAAGGTTTATTTAAAGGAAGAAGAATACAAAGGAATGATGAATATTGGTTTTCGACCTACTTTTCATTCGGACAATTCGTTGAGTATGGAGGTACATATTATTGATTTTGACGATGATATATATGATGATAAAATAAAAGTTGAGTGTTTGTACCGAATTAGAGATGAGAAAAAATTTAACGGAGTTGATGAATTGATTGCACAATTGAAAAAAGATAAAGAATTGGTCAGAAAATTGCTGTAAAGTAAAAATTGAAAAATAATATCAGTTTTTTAAAATATTTAATAACAATAAATTATTCACGTATGAAAAAATTAGTATTAATTATGATGATTGGAGCTATGATTATGGGTTGCACGAACAAATCAGACAATCCGTTTTTCCAAGATTACGAAAATGAGTATGGTGCACCGCCTTTTGAAAAAATTAAAAGTGAGCACTTTATGCCTGCTTTTGAAGAAGGAATTAAACAGCATCAAGCAGAAATTGATGCCATTGCAGAGAATACAGAAGAACCAACCTTTGCTAACACAATAGAAGCAATGGAGTTTAGTGGCGATTTGCTTAACAAAGTTTCATCTGTGTTTTTTAATCTCCAAAGTGCCGACACAAATGACGAACTGAATAAAATTGCACAAGAAATTACGCCAAAATTGACGGAGCATAATGACAATATCTATTTGAACGATAAATTGTATAAGCGAGTTGAAACTTTGCACGTAAACAAAGCTACTTTGGGTTTGACACAAGAACAAGAGAGAGTTTTAGATAAAATTTACAAACGATTTATTCGTAGCGGTGCGGCGTTAAATGATGCTCAAAAAGGAGAATTGAGAGAAATAAACAAAGAATTAGGTTCTTTGGAATTGCTTTTTGGACAGAATATTTTAGCTGAAACAAATGCTTATCAAAAATTTGTTGCCAATAAAGATGAATTATTGGGATTGCCAGAAGATGCTATTCAAGTGGCTGCTGACAACGCAAAGACTGCAGGAAAAGAAGGACAGTGGATGTTTACAACGCACAAACCAAGTTTTTTGCCAGTGCTTCAATATGCTGAAAATCGTGAATTGAGAAAAGAATTGTTGTTGGCTTATGCAAATCGTTGCGATAATAATAATGAATATGACAACAAAGAGATTATCAATAAAATAATGAAATTGCGGGTGAAAAAAACCCAATTACTTGGTTTTGAAAGTCCAGCAGCATTTATTTTAGATAATACGATGGCAAAAAACGCCGATGCAGTTTATGAATTCTTATTCAAAGTTTGGAATCCTGCAGTTGCAAAAGCCAAAGTAGAGGCTGCAGAACTTCAAAAACTGATGGATGCAGAAGGAAAAGGTGAAAAATTAGAACCGTGGGATTGGTGGTTTTACACCGAAAAATTGCGTAAGGAAAAATACGATTTGAATGAAGATGAATTAAAACCTTATTTCAAATTGGAAAATGTGCGAAAAGGTGTTTTTGATTTGACAACCAAATTGTTTGGACTTCAATATGAGAAATTGGAAGGAATGCCTATTTACAATAAAGAAGTTGAGGTTTTTAAAGTTACAGATGCCGATGGCTCGTTGGTTGGGATTCTCTACACAGATTATTTTCCACGTCCCGGAAAAACTGTTGGTGCTTGGATGAACAATATCAAAGAGCAATACATAAAAGATGGTGTAAATCATCGTCCAATTATTATAAATGTGGGAAATTTCACTCGTCCAACAGCAACAAAACCTTCATTATTAACAATGGACGAAGTTGAAACGCTATTTCATGAGTTTGGACACGCTTTACATGGATTGTTGGCTCAATCCACTTATCCTTCTATTTCGGGAACAAATGTTCTTCGTGATTTTGTTGAATTGCCATCGCAAGTGATGGAAAATTGGTGTTGGGAGCCGGAAGTGATGAAAACATACGCACTTCATTATGAAACGGGCGAACCGATTCCGCAAGAGTTGATTGATAAAATTCAAAAAGTTGGCACATTTAATCAAGGATTTGTAAATACCGAATTGCTTTCCGCTTCAATTTTAGATATCGATTATCATGTAAAAAAAGACACTTCTGATATTGATGTGGACAAGTTTGAGAAAGAAAGTTTAGCAAAAATCGGTATGATTCCGGAAATAATCGTGCGTTACAGAAGTCCAATATTCAAACACATTTTTGAAGGTGGTTATTCTGCCGGTTATTATAGTTACACTTGGGCTGCTGTGTTAGATGCAGACGCTTTTGCTGCATTCAAAGAAACGGGCGATATTTACAATAAAGAGGTGGCAACAGCTTTCAGAAAAAATATTTTGGAAAAAGGCGATTCCGAAGACCCGATGGTACTATATCGTAAATTTAGAGGTGCCGATCCATCACCGGAAGCACTTTTAATAAAAAGAGGTTTGAAATAAAAAACTATAAACTTTAAATAATTTAAGAGGATTGGAAGGATTTTTCAATCCTCTCTCGTTTTAAATAAAAATTGTTACAGTTTAATTTGTATTTTTGCAAAAAAAACAAATCAAGTTAAAATCGATGAGGAACAATTTACAAAAAATTATTACGCCCTCCATTTTACTGTTAGTAGTGGTTTATTTGACTTTTTCTATTGCTTGGTTTGGTGTTTATTTGTTTGGTTCAATTTTTGATTTCTCATCAACAAATGGGATAATTCAATTTCCATTTTTTACCAATTTTGTTGTATTATATCCGTTTGCAGGTTTGATTTCCGGAGTAATAATTATAATTAATTCCACAATTTTACAACATTTGATAAATAAATACTCCATCATTCGTACTCGCACATTTTTACCCGCTTTTTTTTATCTGCTTTTTTCATTGGTTTGGTTGCCTTTCCAAGTTCAATCAAGCCTCCACCTTTCCATCCTCACTTTTTTGTTCTTGACTTCAATTACTGTTTATCTTCAAATGTATAAAAACAAAAAGCAGGTTGAAGAATCATTTCTAAGTTCTGTTGTTTTATCAGTAGCAACACTGTTTTCTGAAGAGTTAATTTTTCTTTTACCGCTCTTCTGGATAGGGTATTTTTTATTGAATTGTAACTCATTAAAAATGTTTTTAGCGTCATTTATTGGTTTCGTTACGCCTTGGATTTTATTTGTTGCCATTGTAGCTTTAACCAATGACGTATTTTATATTCCATTTGTTGATTTGATGAATCATTGGGACGTATATTTGTATAATAATGAAAATTTTATTCTTGCCATTTTTACGGCTCTTTTCTATTTTTATCTTCTACTTATTTTAGTCCAAACCTCATCAAATCCTACACAAGACAGTATACAAACAAGAAATTTTCTTACATTCTTTCGTCTGCTTTTAATAGCTTCCATTGGTTTGTCGCTTTTTAGGACAAAAGAAATAGGCTTATTCACCACTTTGATTATTCTGTTTTTTGCAATTTTCTCAGCGCACAATTTTACGTTAAAAATCTCAAAATTCAACTTAATTGTCTTTTGGCTGTTATTTTCATCATCGTTTTTGTTGCTATTTTACTTCTTCATCACACCTTATATTTAGATGATTGAGTTTTTGGAATGGGGTTATTTAGGGCTTTTTATTGCTTCTTTTTTAGCAGCTACTGTCGTGCCCTTTAGTTCCGAATTGATTTTTTCGGCAATGATTTTAGGCGGAAAATTAGATCCTTGGGGGTGTGTTTTTGTCGCTACAGCTGGAAATTGGTTGGGTGGAATGACAAGCTACGCACTTGGAAGAGTCGGAAAAATAGATTGGATTGAAAAATATTTGAAAATTGATAAAGCAAAAGTTGATCATTTTATTGTCAAATTTCAAAAATACGGGAGTTGGAGTGTTTTTTTCTCTTTTCTCCCATTTATTGGCGATGTAATTGCAGTAGCTGTTGGTTTTTTGAGAGGAAGATGGTGGATTGTTGCCCCTATAATGCTTTTAGGAAAATTATTTCGATACATTGTTTGGATGTATTTCCAAGGGTTATTTTTCCCGTAAAATTCTTACTTATCTATTTTTTATTTCTTCCAAATTGCTTCAATCACTTTTGGGAAATGTTCGTACTCTAATAAATGAATTTTTTCAGCCACATCTTTATACGTATCAGATGGAGAAATTGAACATTTTGCCTGAAAAATTATTTCTCCTTCATCGTAATTACTGTTTACATAATGGATTGTAATACCACTTTCGGTCTCTTTTGCTTCGCAAACGGCTTTGTGTACATTGTCTCCATACATTCCTTTGCCACCGTATTTAGGCAAGAGTGCCGGATGGATATTAATAATTCTATTTGGGAAATTTTCAATCAGAATAGCAGGAATTTTTAATAAAAATCCGGCTAAAACAATGTAATCAATTTTATGCTCCTTGAGCAATTCTAAAACTTTTTCGCCACTTTTGAACTCTTCATTCGAAAAAGTTGTAGATGGAATATTGAATTTTCTTGCTCTTTTGTGAATAAAAGCATCATTTTTATTGGAAATTATTATTGGAAAGGAGAAAAACGATGTTCTACCAAGTTTATTCACAATATTCTCAGCGTTTGTTCCTGATCCAGAAGCGAAAATTGCTATTTTTTTATCCATAATTATCGATTATTTTTGCTCAAAATAACTAAATTTGTGCAAAAATTCACACAAATAAACTAAAATGTGGTTTGTTGTAATAAAAAATTACTTACCTTTGCAACGCAAATTTATAAAACAAATTTTATTTATTAACTAAAAAAGAAAAATTATGTCAGAAGTTGCAGAAAAAGTAAAAGCTATTATCGTTGATAAATTAGGTGTTGACGAAGCAGATGTTGTTGAAACAGCCAGCTTTACCAACGATCTTGGAGCAGACTCTTTAGATACTGTAGAATTAATCATGGAATTTGAAAAAGAGTTTGGTGTTTCTATTCCTGACGAAGAGGCACAAAAAATCTCAACAGTAGCAGATGCTATCGCTCACGTTGAAGCTTTGAAAAAATAATTCTCCAAAAAACATTTTTTTATGGAATTAAAAAGGGTAGTAGTAACCGGAGTGGGTGCTGTTACACCTTTAGGACATACTGCCACGGAAACGTGGCAGCATGTGGTTAAAGGGACAAGCGGAGCAGGACTAATCACTCATTTTGATGCATCAGCATTTAAAACAAGATTTGCTTGTGAAGTGAAAGGATTTGATCCTTTACAACATTTTGACCGCAAAGAAGCTCGCAAAATGGATCTTTATACGCAATATGCTTTAGTAGCTGCAAAAGAAGCTATTGAAAACAGCAATTTAGATCTTGAAGCAATTGATAAAGACGAAGTTGGAGTTGTATTCTCAGCTGGAATTGGAGGCATTAACACTTTCGAACAAGAAGTCGGAGGTTACTATACAAGAATAGAACAAGGTCCGCGTTTCAATCCGTTTTTTATCCCTAAAATGATTTCGGACATTGCAGCCGGTCAAATCTCGATTCAATACGGATTTAGAGGTCCAAACTATTCTACTGCATCAGCTTGTGCATCTTCAAATCACGGTTTGATTCATGCGTTTAATCATATTCGTCTTGGCGAAGCCAAAGTGATGATAACCGGAGGAGCAGAAGCTGCTATCACACCAAGTGGATTGGGCGGATTTAATGCTCTCACTGCTTTATCAACCAAAAACGAAGAAATGGAATCTGCATCACGTCCTTTTAGCAATAGCAGAGATGGATTTGTGATGGGCGAAGGAGCCGGTTGTATTATTTTAGAAGAATATGAACATGCCGTTGCACGCGGTGCAAATATTCTTTGCGAAGTAGCCGGAGCCGGAATGTCAGCAGATGCATATCACTTAACAGCCACGCATCCAGATGGTTTGGGTGCTGTGTTGGTTATGAAAAGAGCTTTGCGTGATGCAAATATGTGGCCAGAAGATGTAGATTATATCAATGTTCATGGCACTTCAACTCCTGTAGGAGATATTGGAGAAGCAAAAGCAATTCTTCAAGTTTTTGGAGAGCATGCCTATAAATTGAATATCAGTGCTACAAAATCAATGACCGGACATTTGCTTGGTGCAGCAGGTGCAGTTGAAGGGGTGATTTCCATCAATTCGATTGTTCATAATATCGTACCACCAACAATTAATTTTACCGATGGCGATGAAGATCCGGAAATTGACTATAAATTAAATTTCACATTTAATAAAGCTCAAGAACGCAAAGTCGATGTGGTGCTTTCCAATACATTTGGATTTGGAGGGCACAATGCTTGTGTTGTGTTCAAACGCTTAAAATAATTTTTGTTGAAGAAATATTTTCATAAAAATACGAATTGGCTCTTTTCTTAAAGTTGAAAAGAGCCTTTTTTCATAAAACGACATCTCATTTATCTAATAATTTTGAGCCAAAAACCGATAAATCAAAATTTAAATACGATATTTGTACGTTCTCTCACTTTAAGAATTATTTTTTAATAATAATTTCAAAAACAAACAGCTATGGAAACAAATAAAACATTTCACTATCTGATAGGAACTCAAGCAAAAAAATACGGAAATAAACCTGTTATTTTTGATCGAAATCAATTGATCGATCCTTGGTTTTCGATTGATTGGAATGAGATGGATGAAACGGTTAATACTGTTGCGAAAGGATTATTGGAGTTGGGAATAAGCCCACAAGATCGTATCGCTCAGTTTTCTCAAAACAAATCAGAAAATTTGATTGTTGATTTTGGTGCATTTAGCATTCGAGCGGTTGTCGTTCCTATATATCCAACTTCTACCCAACAACAAGTGGAGCATATTACGAATGATGCAGAAGTAAAAATTATTTTCGTAGGAGCTCGAAAACAATACGATATTGCTGTTGAATTGATGAAAACCTCCAAAAGCATTCAAAAGATAATAGCTTTTGAGAAAAATGTCCAACTTTCAAAAGAGGTTGATTCTATCTATTTTGAAGATTTCTTGAAGCTCGGAAATAAATCGAAAAAGGAAAAAGAAGTTGCTGCATTAAGAAAGCAAAGTGAAGAAAAAGATTTGGCTTGTTTGCTTTATACATCGGGAACTACAGGCAATCCAAAAGGTGTTATTCTAAATCATACGATGCTCAACGAAGCGATGAGAATACATGAAATACGGCTTATCCATCTTACAGATAATGATATTTCATTGGCATTTTTACCCTTGACACATGTTTTTGAACGTTTGTGGTGTTATTATTTATTGTTTGCCGGAGCGACTATTTACATTAATCACAATCCGGTGGAAATTCAAACTACGCTGAAAGAAGTTCGTCCTTCTTTAATGTGTGCCGTTCCGCGTTTTTGGGAAAAAGTGTTTATGGGAGTTCAAGAGGTGTTGAAGAAATCGAGCCCTATTAAACTCGGTTTGGTAACATGGGCAATTGCAGTTGGGAAAAAGCATAATATTGATAATGTTCGGATTGGAAAAACTCCAGATTGGTCGCTCCGATTACGCTATAAATTGGCAGAAAAATTGGTTTATTCCAAATTGAAAAAAACATTGGGACTTGAAAATGGGAATATACTTCCTGTTGCAGGGGCAAAATTATCCGATCACATCACACTTTTCTTTAGAAGCATTGGTGTGCCAGTGATTTACGGATACGGTCTTACTGAAACCGCAGCAACCGTATCATGCTTTGAAGACAGATATGAAATTGGAACAGTTGGTTCCATTATGCCCGGAATTGATGCGAAAATTGGAGAAGATAACGAGGTTTTATTAAAAGGAAAAACAATCACTCCCGGTTACTACAACAATAAAGAGGCAAATGACAAAGCATATACAAGCGATGGATATTTTAGAACAGGTGATGCTGGTGAAATTAGAGATGGAAAAATTATCCTGACAGAGCGGATAAAAGATTTATTTAAAACTTCAAATGGAAAATACATTGCTCCACAAGAGATAGAAACCCGGCTTGGAACCGATAAATTTATTGAGCAAGTTGCTGTTATTGGTGATGAACGAAACTATGTGACGGCTATTATTGCACCGTCCATTGTAGCATTGAAAGAATATGCCGAAAAAAATAAACTTAACTATAAAGATGTCGATGAGTTGATCACACTCCCCGAAATCTATAAACTTATTGAACAACGAATTGCAGAACATCAAAGTGGAATGGCAAGTTATGAATTGGTGAAAAAATTTACGCTGATTAAAATTCCATTTACAATTGAAGCAGGTGAATTGACAAACACATTGAAAATACGCCGTGCTGTCATTTATCAAAAATACAAACGGCAGATTGATGCGATGTACGACCCTACGGTTTTCATACACGCATAAAAATAATCTTTATAAAATCAGAGTGAGATAAGAAAACACTCTGATTTTTTTATTATTAAAATAAATCTTACCTTCTTATTGTATATTTTTATAAATATGCTCCTTTTTAGTAGAATTATAACGGATAAATTCCTTATTTTTGTAGGTTAATAGTTAGGCTTATCGCTTTAAGAGATAAATTATGGGTAAAAAGGAGAATTTTTTGAACGACACGCTTCTTGGTTTTGCTATAAAAAACATATTAATTGCAACCGCTGTCATTATTGCATTTTCAGCCATAATGTTTGTGGCATTAAATTTTTACACAAAACACGGAAAAACAGAAACTGTTCCTGCTTTGAAAGGATTACCACTCAATGATGCAATTCTTATGCTCGAAAGGCACAATTTGAAGTATGAAATTATTGATTCTGTATTTTTGCGAGATAAAAAATTAGGAACAATTATCGAACAAAATCCTTCTGCCGAAACCACCGTAAAACCCGGACGTTCCATTTATCTTATTATTAATTCAAAAGCAATCCGAAAAATAATTATTCCCGATTTAAGAGATATTTCACTTCGTCAGGCAAAAGCGATGGCTTCTTCATTGGGCATAAATATTGAGAATGTGGAATACGTTGCCTCGGAATACAAAGATTTAGTCATTGATGTGAAATTTAACGGACAATCACTTCTGACAGGAACGGCAATTCCAGAAGGAGCTAATATCGTATTGGTTGCCGGAAGTGGGTACAGAGAATATTATGAAGGTGGCGCTCCAATGTTAATCGGACTAAATTTAAGCACTGCAATTGATGTGTTGTCGTCTTCGTCTTTTCGGATAGGAAGTATCAATTACGATGTTCAACCAAATAACAATGAGGAACTTTACATTATTATTGGGCAATATCCGGAAGCTGGCGAACCTACTTCTGACGACGCTTCAATAGATTTGTGGTTGAGCAAAGATCAAGCCCCCAGAATCAGAGATAATTCAAATCCGACACATTCTACAAAAAAAGGAAACGAATCGGACAAAGACATCGAAGAGTTTTTTTAGTATGCACACTGAAATACTTCATATCGCCGATGAAGATGTAGAGGATAATATCTTTCTACCTCCAGAACAATTTGAACATTATCGTTTTGAGGTTGACAAAGGACAATCTGCACTCCGAATTGATAAATATCTTACCAATTTAATGGCAAATGTCTCGAGAAACAGAATACAAGAAGCTGCAGATATTGGTCAGATTTTGGTGAATGATAAAGCGGTAAAACCAAATTATAAAGTGAAACCAAACGATATAATTACCATTTTTTTAGCTTATCCACCAACAGATTTTAATATATTTCCTCAAGAAATCCCAATTGATATTGTGTATGAAGACGAACATATTCTGCTTGTGAATAAACAAGCTGGATTGGTTGTACATCCCGGATTTGGAAATTTTGAAGGAACATTATTGCACGCTGTTGCATATCATTTAAAAGACATTCCGGGTTTTGATTTTAACGATGCTCGCATTGGATTGGTGCATAGAATTGATAAAGATACTTCAGGTTTGGTTTTATTGGCAAAAACTCCCAATGCAAAAACCAATCTTGGTAAACAATTTTTTGAAAAAACAACAGAAAGAACCTACAATGCATTAGTTTGGGGAAATGTGAAAGAAGATAGCGGAACCATCGAAGGAGCTTTAGCACGCGATCCACGTGACAGAATGCTTTTTACCGTTTTTAATGAAGATGAAAATCCACAAGCAAAACATGCCATTACTCATTACAAAGTTTTGGAACGATTTGGATATGTAACTTTTGTGGAATGTAAACTTGAAACCGGTCGCACTCATCAAATTAGAGTTCACATGAAACACATTGGACATACACTTTTTAATGACGAACGTTACGGAGGGAATAATATATTGAAGGGAGAAAGGACGGCAAAATACAAACAATTTGTAGAAAATTGCTTTGCTATTTGTCCTCGTCAGGCGCTTCACGCCAAAACATTGGGATTTACTCATCCGATTTCGGGAGAACGAATGTTTTTTGAGAGCAATTTACCTCAAGAAATGGATCAATTACTTCAGAAATGGAGAAAATTTTATGAGAATAAAGAAGTTTGATTAATTAATCAATCAATCAGAAAGAAAACATATGACAGTTAATTCAACAATAAAATCTAAAAAAAATATTGCAATCATTGCAGGTGGGGACAGTTCAGAAGTAATTGTTTCTCTCAAAAGTGCAAAAGGAATCCATTCTTTTATTGATTCGGAAATGTATAATTGCCATATTGTTACTATTATTGATAGAGAATGGAAAGTGCAATTGTCCGATGATAAAAAATATACGATTGATAAAAATGATTTTAGTTTTACGCTTGACAATAAAAAAATAAAATTTGATTTTGCGTACATTACCATCCATGGCACGCCGGGTGAAAATGGCATTCTACAAGGTTATTTTGAACTTTTAAAAATTCCTTATTCCACTTGTGATGTGATTTCGTCAGCTCTTACTTTTAATAAATTTGCTTGCAATCATTATTTAAAAGGATTTGGAATGAAAGTGGCTGAATCTGTTTTATTGCGTAAAGGGCAAAAAATCAGTGATGAAGAGGTGATAAAAACAATTGGATTGCCATGTTTTATCAAACCAAATGCGGGCGGAAGTAGTTTTGGAGTTACCAAAGTGAAAAATGTGGAACAAATCCAAACTGCAATCGAACACGCCTTTTCTGAATCGGACGAAGTGCTGATTGAGCAATTTATTGCGGGAAATGAATTTACTTGTGGAATGTACAAAACAAGAAAAAAAGAGGTTGTTTTTCCTGTTACGGAGATTATTTCCGAGAATGAGTTTTTTGATTTTGGAGCAAAATACAACAATCAATCGCAAGAGATTACGCCGGCAAGAATTTCAGACGATTTAACCGCTCGGATTCAAAAATTGACATCTGCAGTTTATTCTATTTTAGGATGTAAAGGTCTTGTTCGGGTTGATTATATAATTAATGAACAAGAAGAAATTTATCTTTTGGAAGTAAACACAACGCCCGGAATGACGGAAACGAGTTTTATTCCACAACAAGTAAAAGCTGCTGAAATTGACATTAAAAATGTAATGGCAGATATAATTGAGAATGAATTTGAGAAAAATGTTGATACAGAGTAAATGAAATAAGAATGGAGAAAATAGTTACTTTTAACGAAGTTTTGGATTACATAAACGATGAAATTGCTCAACTTAACTGGCAAAAACAACCGATTGGACTTTATGAGCCGATTGGTTATATTTTATCGCTTGGTGGAAAACGAATCCGACCTGCCATAACATTGATGAGCTATAATTTATATGCTAATTCATTTTCGGAAATCATAAAACCGGCTTTGGGTTTGGAAGTTTTTCATAATTTCACACTTTTGCATGATGACATTATGGACAGAGCCGATAAAAGACGCGGACAACCCACAGTGCATAAAAAATGGAGTGATAACACTGCGATTTTATCGGGCGATGTGATGCAGATTGAGGCGTATAAACTCATCGCTGAAACTCCAAAATCACATTTGAAAGAGGTGTTGGATTTGTTTTCGGTTACGGCTGCTGAGATTTGTGAAGGACAACAATTGGATATGGAATTTGAGCAACGCATTGAAGTTACTTCCGATGAGTATTTGGAAATGATACGGTTGAAAACAGCGGTTTTATTAGCAGCAGGTGCTAAGATTGGTGCCATTCTTGGAGGTGGAAATGGTGAAGATGCAGAAAATTTATATCAATTCGGAATGGCGATTGGAATAGCTTTTCAGCTGAAAGACGATTTGCTTGATGTGTATGGAAATGAACAAAATTTTGGCAAAAAAATTGGTGGAGATATTCTTTGTAATAAAAAAACGATGCTTCTGATCGAATCGTTAAAAAGAGCTGAAGATGATGATTTGAGAGAGTTGAATAAATGGATTTTAGAAGACAATACATTGAAAAATGAACAAAAAATAAATTCTGTAACGCGAATTTACAATAAAGTAGGAGCAAAAGAAATTTGTGAAAAAAGGATGATGGATTATTATCATCTTGCACTTGAAAATTTAGAAAAAGTTTCAGTCGATTCAAATAAAAAAACAGAATTGCGAAAATTAGCCGAAAAGTTGTTGTTCAGAAAGGACTAAAAATGGTAACTTTGTAAAAAATGAATATTTAATAGAATAAAATGCCATATCGTAGATTACCCAAAACAGATCAAGCCAGAATAAGAGCATTGAAAGATGCAATAAAATTCGGGAAAGAGCAATCTTTTAATGATCAAGTTTTCTCTTTTTCGTTACTTAGAGAAGCTGAAAATTTTTTGAGCATCTTTGAGAGGCAAAGTCTTTTGCACAAGCAAGCCTTTGAAAGTCAGATAAATGGAAATAAAAAATATCAAGTAATTGTTTCCAACGCCCGAATGTATATTTCGCATTTTATTCAGGTTCTTAATCTTGCCGTGATTCGAGGCGAGATAAAAAAAGAACAAAAACTTCTTTATAAATTAGATGTTGAAACGCACAACGTACCCGATTTATCTACCGAAGCATCACTTATTGAGTGGGGGCAAAATTTAATAAAAGGAGAAAATGAACGAATCCGCTACGGTGGACTTCCAATTTACAATCCGACCATTGCAAAAGTTCACGTGCATTATGAGATGTTCAAAGAATACAAATCCAATCAACGTCTTACACAAGCAACTACGCAACGAAATTGGGAAGAATTGGTTCAACTTCGAGAAAAAGGTGATGGGATAATTCTAAATATTTGGAATCAAGTTGAATATCATTATCGCAATGAAATGCCTTACACCAAATTGGTAAAGTGTCAGCAATTTGGGCTTATTTATTATTATCGAAGAAACGAAAAGGTTTTAACTCCACAAGATGACGAAATAGAAGATTAACATTTCACTCTACTCGTATTTTTATGTCTACTAATTTCGCGAACGAAGAAGAAAATTATAAATCAGATTTGAAATAGAAATCCAAAGCTTGTTTGGCTGCAACAAAAGAACTTAGTGTGTTGTTTTGTACTTTTTGCTCCAAACTTAACAATAGCTGTTGAATTTCTTCTTTATTATAAAAACTTTCTTTTAATTGCGCATTAATACTTTCGTACATCCAGTATTTTGATTGATTTGTACGATTTTTTTCAAAAAAAGAATTTGATTGAACAAAGGCTATGTAATTTTCAATCATTTTCCACACTTCTGAAATCCCGTTTTTTTCAATTGCTGAGCAAGTTACAACATCTGGACTCCATCCCGAATCACCAATTGGAAAAAGATGAAGTGCATTTTTGAATTGCCTACGAGCCATTTGTGATTTTTCGATATTCGTTCCATCACATTTATTAACGGCAATTCCATCTGCCATTTCCATAATTCCACGTTTAATCCCTTGCAATTCATCACCTGTTCCTGCCAATTGAATCAGAAGAAAAAAATCGACCATTGAATGGACTGCAATTTCACTTTGCCCCACACCAACAGTTTCTACAAATATTGTATCAAAACCTGCAGCTTCACATAAAATAATGCTTTCCCTTGTTTTTCGAGCTACGCCGCCCAACGAACCTGCAGAAGGAGAAGGGCGAATAAATGCGTTTTTTGCGACAGAAAGTTCTTCCATTCTGGTTTTATCTCCCAAAATACTTCCTTTTGTCCGTTCGCTACTTGGATCAATAGCAAGAACAGCCAATTTTTTCCCTTTGTTTGTCAAGTGCATTCCCAACGCTTCAATAAAAGTGCTTTTCCCTGCACCTGGAACGCCTGTAATCCCTAATCGGATGGAATTTCCTGCATAAGGTAAGCATTGTTCAATTACTTCTTGTGCAATAATTTGATGCGAAGGAAGTGAACTTTCGACCAAAGTTACGGCTTGGCTTAGAATAGAAATATTCTGATTTAAAATCCCTTCAACATAATCTTTTGTATGAAGTTTTTGTCTTTTTTGTTGTTTTTTTAAATAGGGATTAATTGTTGGTACATCAGCAACACCCGCATTAACAGTTAATCCTTTGAAATGAGGATCGTTTTCTGGATGTTTGTGATGATTACGCATTTTTCCGGATTGATTAAAAAATTAATTCACATTAAAATCAATTGTATAAACAATGACAGTATTGGTAGGGTCATTTGTTACTACTGAAAATGATTTTTTATAATTGCCCACTGATAAAATATTAGAATTAACATCAATATGGATTGTTTCTGATTTGCCCGATTTTATTGTTGCACGCATTGGATGAATATTTAACTCGCTGTTGTTATTGATTATTCGGCGAATTTCTAACGGATTTTTTCCTACATTTTTTATGTCAATTTTTCCGCGTACTTTATTCCCTTTTTTGATGTTTCCAAAAAACAGATTACTTGATTTAATCTCTAAAATTGGAGCTTCTCTTTTATCCGAAGAACTTAATTTGGTAAAATCTTCAACCACATTTCCAGCAATTACAATTTTGTTATCATCGTTCACAACTTTCTTTCCGTTAAAGAACAAGAAAATATTTTCGGAAAAAGGTCCCCATTCTGAACTTTTCTTTGAATCAATCACAATAGAAATAACGCCTTCTTCGTTTGGTTGCAAAGTGGAAGGTTTCACAGAACATTCGATATAAGACGGTGTGTTTGAAGTGGCAATTTTTAATGGAGAATTTGAAGTATTTTTGATGTTAATTGTACGCATCTGGAGGCTCCCCTTGTTTATGTTTCCTACATGAATGGATTTTCCGACTAAAGCCAAGTTTTCCATCTGAAAACTATATTGAGGCGTGTTTACAGTGGGCTTTGGGATTACATTTCCTTTGATAACGAGACGTTCAGATTCATTTGTTGCGTTGCTGTAGATGTAAATATCTTTACTAAACCTTCCGGGACGTCCTAAAGGATTGTAAGTAACAGTTATTTCTCCTTGTTTCCCCACTTCAACAGGCGCTTTTGTCCATTCGGGAGTTGTACAGCCGCATGAGGCATTTACACGCTGAATAACGAGTGGTGCTGTTCCGGAATTAGTGAAGGTAAACACATTGGTAACTTTACCATCAGCTTCATTTATATCGCCAAAATCAAAA
>JBDHYS010000003.1:0-17435 GCA_039811505.1 Paludibacteraceae bacterium
GCTTTCTCTCCTCCTCATCAATTTCGGTTTCAAATTCTAATGAGACAGAATCTTGCTCACTTTCGCTATTTTTGTATATTTTATTGACAATTGAAAATGGCATTCCGTGTATATCTGTCACATCAATTCCGGTAGCAATAATGGTAATTTTCACATCATCGCCCAATTCGTCATTGAAACTTGCACCCCAAATTACCGTTACATCATTTCCAACTTGCGACATAAAATCATGGATTTGAGTTATTTCGTCCATTCTTATTTGTTTGTCATTGGAACAATAAAGGCTCAACAGAATTTTCTTAGCACCCTTTATATTTGTGGTGTTCAATAATGGCGAATTGAGTGCATCTTCTATCGCTTTTGTAATTCTATTTTCACCCGATGCAAAACCTGTATTCATTATCGCAACTTTACCTTTCCGCATAATTGTATTTACATCGGCAAAGTCAATGTTTATATATCCTGTTTCTGTAATAATTTCGGCAATTGCTTTTGCTGCTTTTGTGAGGGTGTCATCTGCTTTTGCAAAGGCATTTGAAAGTTCTAAATCGGGATAAATATCTTTTAATTTTTCATTGTTTATGACAAGAATTGCATCAACGTTTTTCCCTAAATTGACAACTCCTTCTAACGCTTGTCTAATTTTTGGATTTCCCTCAAAAGCAAATGGAATAGTAACAATCCCGACCGTAAGTATTCCCATTTCTTGTGCTATTTCCGCAATAACCGGTGAAGCTCCTGTTCCTGTTCCTCCGCCCATTCCAGCCGTTATAAACACCATTTTTGTGTTATCAGAAAGCATATTTCGAATATCTTCGATAGATTCTTCCGCTGCTTTTTGCCCTGCTTCGGGTTTTCCTCCTGCTCCTAAACCTGTCATTGAACTTTTTCCCAATTGAATTTTTGTTGGAATAAGAGATTTCCTCAAGTCTTGACGATCCGTATTGCACACAACGAAAGAGACATCAGAAATTCCTTGTTTGTACATATTATTCACGGCATTTCCACCGCCACCACCCACTCCAATTACTTTAATAATTGATGTTTTTTCTGTTGTTGTTACAATGGGGAGTTTATAGTCTAAATAATCCATATCTTTTATTTTATATAATTTGATTTACAACTTATTCTGTTTATTTTGTTCTTTTTCCAAATCATCGTAATTAAAGAATAATTGCGCTCCTTTGCTAAAAGAAGAACCCACTTTTTGGGTTATTCTTTTTATCTTTGAAGAGGGAATTACAGGTGGAATTTCATCCATTTCTTCACCTGCCGAAATTTCACGTAATTCGTGCGTTAAGAGAATTCCACCTATTATTTGCGAGTAAATTGGGTCGTAAAATTTCTCGTCAGTATCGTCAGAAAGCCAATCTGCATGCGAACCAATCGCAACTTTGAATCCTGTTTTGTCAATTAGGAACTCTTCTATTCCATTTAATTTTGCTCCACCACCCGTAATTACAATGCCACTATCCAAACTGAAAGATAAATTATCCAAAATATCAAAAATTGGGGTTAAAATCTCTTCCAAACGAGCCTCAATGATTTGAGCAAGAAATGAAGTGGAAATCACAATCGATTCGTAGGGTTTTTCAATTAAAGGTATTTTGATTTTCATTGGTTTTTCAACAAGTTTTTCCATGCAATAACCTGTTTTGCATTTTAATTTTTCTGCATATTCAAATCCAATTCCAGATGCTTCGATGTCTTTTGTAATATTTCTTCCTCCGAAAGGAACAATGAGAAATTCTTGCAAATGTCCATCTTTGTAAACACCAAGCGTGGTGGTAGTTGCACCAAACGAAATGATTGCACAGCCGTTTTCTTTCTCCTCATCTCTCAACAATGCCATCGACAAAGCATTAATTCCCAGATGAATATAATCGACTGCAACACCGGTTCGTTGAAACATACCTTCCACTTTATCCTGCACTAACTTATCGCCCACAACAACCCGAAAATCGGCACGAATCTTAAACCCTCGTTTCTCTAACGGTTCTTCTGTTTTAACATTATCAAGATAGTATGTTTTTAAAGAATAACTAAAAAGGTGTTTTTCAGCACTTTTTATCGCATCTTCACACTCTTTTTCCAATTGCTGAAGCAGTTCTTTTGTTACGATATTATTGTAAATACGCAATTCAACAGACTGTGTAATCTGCTTCATTGATTTGGCATTGACAGTAATACTGCATTTTTCATACGATCCGTTGTGCTTCTTCAAGGAATTTTCGAGATATTTAGTAACTTCATTGATATTTTTTGAACCTAACGAAGAATCTTCTACAATTCCATTTTTGACAATTCCATTGCTTACTATTGATTGCTCTCCGAGAATCTTCAAGGAATTATCTTGCTGTACCACACCGGCAATCGCTGCAAAACGCGAACTTCCGTATTCAATAAATATAATTTCTTGATTATTCATTTTACTTAAAAAATATTATAAAACCCTTTCTTTCTTCGTACAAACTATTTGATTTTTATACTGTACATCAATTATTGAATAGATATTCCAACCAACTTCATTGAGTCCTAATTGATAGAATTTCATCAATTTATCCATTTTCTTTTTGTAATTATCACTTTTACCCAAGAGAATAATGTGATCGCCAACACGCGGTATCAATTCCAACTTAAATTGGTCGCTTATATTAATTTGTTCAATTTGGTTTGTCCAAAAATCACTCTTATTTATAAAATCTACAAAATCATACAACGAGCTTACAGCCATTTTTTTGGTAACTCTACCGGTTACAATCGGAACGTATGCAGTACCTGACGTTGAAAGTGGCATAATTTCTCTTTTATTATCCACATAATAATTTTCACTTCCTACAACACGAAAAACGGGTTTTCTCTGTTTTATGTCAATCAAAACATCTCCATTAGGCGATTTATAACACTCTACAGAACTTACAATCGGGTGTTGCTTAATACATTTTTCCAATTTATCGGTTTTTATTCTTGCAACAGATTTTCCGATCGGACTGATTTGTTCATTGTTGAGAAGTTGGATAATTTCATTTTCACTTAGCAATTGGTTTTCTTTCGTTTCATTGATGGTAATTTGCATATTGGAGCAGACAACACGTTGTGAAGCTTCCGAACTTTTTTTCACAAAAAAGACAAGATAACCACTTACGAACAAAATGATTACAAAGTAAAATAAATATTTTAATCCTTTTCTCATTTAGCAGGATGAATTTTATTTTTTAAATGTTTTTTTATAATTGGCACCAATTTATCAATATCGCCAGCACCAAAAGTAACCAACACATCAATTTTTTTCTGATCCAACAAAGTTAGTAAGTTTTCTTTAGAAACTAATTCTTTATCGTCTATTGTAACTTCTTTTAAAATCAACTCAGAGGTTATTCCTTCAATAGGTTCTTCTCTCGCCGGATAAATATCCAAAAGGATCAACGAATCCAATTCAGACAAGATTTTTGAAAATTCGGCTGCAAAATCGCGTGTTCGGGTGTAAAGATGCGGTTGGAAAATTCCTGTAACTTTTCTCCCTTCATGCAGTTGTTTAATGGAAGCAATACTCGCTTTCAATTCATTGGGATGATGTGCATAATCGTCCATAAACGTAATATTTTCATCTTCATACACAAGGCTAAATCGCCTGTTTATTCCTAAAAAACTTGACATTCCTGTTCGCAATTCATCATTTGTAACACCATTGAGCCATGCAAGAGCCATTGCTGCAACACTATTTTCCACATTTATCATAATTGGAACTCCCAATCTGACATCATGAATTGTTTCGGTGGGAGTTACAAAATCAAAGATAATTTTTCCTTTTGTAGCTCGAATATTTTCTGCATGAAAATCGGCATCTGCTTCCAATCCGTAAGTAAAAAACTTCACCTTTTCCTGCAAACGAGGATTTATTTCGATTTTTCGATTCACAATTAGCGTTCCTCCGGGAACAACAAGAGATGTAAAATGCTCAAAACCTTCACGAAAAGCTTCTTTTGTGCCATAAATATCAAGATGATCCGGATCCATCGAAGTTATAACCGCCATATAAGGAGTTAGTTGATGAAACGATCGATCGTATTCATCGGCTTCGATTACAACGAAGTTACTTTGATTTGAAATTAACAAATTGGTGTTGTAGTTACTCGAAATTCCACCCAAAAAAGCACTGCATTCAACGTGTGATTGGTGCAATAAATGGGCAGTCATCGTTGAAGTTGTTGTTTTTCCGTGCGTTCCTGCAATGCAAATAGCTTTACTTTGACGCGTTATTTCACCCAAAATTTCGGAGCGTTTCAAAATTTTGAAATTATTTGTTCGGAAATATTGAAGTTGGGGATGATCATCGGGAACAGCAGGAGTTATAATTATCAACGTTCTTTTGGAATCCAACAGCTCATTTGGAATTGCTTCGACACTTTCATCAAAAGTAATCGCAATTCCTTCCTCTATCATATTATCTGTAAGTTTGGTTTGCGTGCGGTCGTATCCAGCAACAACATATCCTTTTTCTTTAAAATAACGTGCAATAGCACTCATTCCGATTCCACCAATGCCAAGAAAATAATATTTTGTAAATGTATTTACCATAAAATTTAATTTTTCAATCTTCTGTTATTTTTTTTCATTCAATTGTATTATATCAAACACTGCATCCACTATTTTTTCAGAAGCATTTTTTAGAGCCATTTTTTCTATGTTATGTCCTAATTCTTTCAATTTTTTCTCATCTTTCAACAAATCTAACGCAGATGAAATAAGTTTTTCTCTTGCATCCACATCACGTATCATAAGGGCAGCATTTCTATTCACAAGAGCCATTGCATTGTGCGTTTGATGATCTTCAGCAACATTGGGCGAGGGGACTAAAATAACCGATTTCGATAATAAGCTCAACTCCGAAATAGAACTTGCACCTGCACGCGAAATTACTAAATCCGCAACAGAATAGGCAAAATCCATTCTTGACACAAAATCTGTTACAATAATTCTGCTACTTTCATATTTTTTCACTTCTTCCTTTGCTTTGTGAATGTAGTTTTTTCCTGTTTGCCAAATCACTTGTACGCCACTTTCAATCAATGCCTTTAGTGATAAACGAACACTTTCATTTATTGTCAATGCTCCTAAACTTCCACCAACAATCAACAAAGTTTGCTTTTCAGAAGTGAAATTGAAAAAGCGATAGGCTTCTTCCGATTTTTTTTCTACTTCAAACAAATCTTGACGCACTGGATTTCCCGTTAAAATAATTCGCTCTTTTGGGAAAAATTTTTCCATTCCCTCATAAGCAACACAAATTTTTGAAGCTTTTTTTGCTAATAATTTATTGGTAACGCCCGCGAAAGAATTTTGTTCCTGTAAAAGCGTTGGAATGCCAACTTTCGAAGCCGACTTTAAAACGGGAGCACTTGCATAACCTCCCACACCAATTGCAATTGACGGATTAAAATCTTCAATAATCCGCTTTGCTTCTTTAATGCTTTTCAGCAAATCAAAAACAACACGAATGTTTTTCAACAGATTTTTTCTATCAAATCCTCTAACAGGTAGTCCTTTTATGGAGTATCCAGCTTGCGGAACTCGTTCCATTTCCATTCGTCCAAGTGCACCAACAAAAAGAATATCAGTTTCTTTATCTCTTTTTTTTATTTCGTTTGCGATACTGATTGCCGGAAAAATATGTCCTCCGGTTCCACCTCCACTGATTATGTATTTCATATTCTTTTTGCTTAAAAAATTTTACTTTAAATCTCTTCCAATTCGACTACATTTTCATCTTTTTCTAATGAATCTACAATGTAAACTCCTTTTTCTTCCTCTTTTATTTCGCGTATGATACCTAAAATAATACCAAAATAGATACTTGTTATCATTATCGATGTGCCTCCTCTACTAATTAACGGTAGTGGTTGTCCGGTTACAATCCCAACGCCAGAGCCAACAATCATATTGACCAATGCTTGAAGTGTAATCATCAATCCAAGTCCAGTTACCAACAACGCAGGGAATGTACTCCGACAGACTGTGGCAATTTGTCCGGTTCGAAAAAGCAACCACATAAACAGTGCAATGACAAAAATGCCTCCCAACAGCCCCATCTCTTCAACGATTATTGAATAAATAAAATCATCAAAAGCATGTGGGAGATAATCTCTTTCGATGCTATTTCCGGGAAAAACTCCAAAAGCACCTCCACGTGCAACCGCAATTCGACCGTGCTGAAGTTGTAAGTTTTTATCAGTAATTACAAATCTCGACTCATCTGAACCTTTGACTAACTGCTCAATTCTTGATTTTCCAGTATAAAAACGTTTTAGAACACCCGGTGTTTTGTCTGTCTGTTCAAAAACCATCGTATAAACACCAATCAAAACCACAACAACAAGCACAATTCCAATAATTCCTGCAATTTTTTTCATATCTACTTTTCCGATAAACATCATCGAAAGAATCACCAAACTCAACATCATTGCCGTAGATATGTTTTCAATTATTATCAGTCCAACAATCATTCCGACAACTCCAATCAACCAATAGAAAATTTTATTTTTCTTATTGGCACTATTTTTCATTCGAGCAATCAAATCAGCTGCAACAATTATCAGCGAAAGTTTTGCTATTTCAGATGGCTGAAATCTAATTCCAAAAATAACCACCCATCTGCTTGCGTCATTCACAACAATTCCTTTAAATTGAACATAAAGAAGTAATCCAAAAGATCCCAACAGCACTAAATAAGAGAAAGCACGAACAAATTTATACGGAACAAGATGGATTAGAAAAGCAAGAACTGCTCCGGATAACAGAAACATCACGTGTTGAATTATCGGAGCTGAATGAGACGTTGCTTTATGAGCCAAAACACTCGTAGCACTGTACGATTGAATTATCGAAATCACACAGAGAAAAATGAAAATAGTCCAAACTACTCTATCGCCTTTTAGATATTTTTTTAAAAATTCATCCATATTACATTTCAAAAATAAATGCCGTCATTTTTTTACAATTTTCTTACATATTTTTTAAATTGATCACCACGATCTTCAAAATTTTCAAACAAGTCAAAACTTGCACAACAAGGCGAAAGAAGAACTGTTTCACCTGGAACTGCAACTTTGTAAGCTACATTCACACATTCCTCCATACTTTGAACATCAATAATTGTTTCTATTTTTCCATCAAAAAACTGATGTAATTTTGAATTGTCCAAACCCAAAAAAATCAGTGCCGAAACTTTTTCTTTTACAAGCTCTTCAATTTCCGAATAATCATTTCCCTTGTCCGTACCGCCCAAAATAAGCACCACTTTTGTTTTCATACTTTGAAGTGCGTACCAGCAAGAATTTACATTCGTGGCTTTGCTGTCGTTTATGTATTTCACACTCCGCACCGTTGCAACATACTCCAACCGATGTGGAACTCCTTGAAAATCTTGCAAAGATTGTTTGATGCTAACTTTTCTTACATGCACAAGCGAAGCTGCTAATCCTGCTGCCATCGTATTGTAAGCGTTGTGATTCCCTTCTAAACTTAAATTTTTTGTTGGCATAGTAAAAATGGTGTTTAATATGTTAATTACAAGTTTGTTGTTTTCGATAAATGCTTTGCTCGCCTCGTCTCTATTAAGAGAAAAAGGAAAAATAGTTGATTGAATTTTTCGTTTTTTTAATTCCTTTCTAATAATTGGGTCATCATTCCAAAAAATAAAAGAATCTTTTTCCGTCTGATTTTGTATTATTCTGAATTTAGAATCAATATAATTCTGAAATTCATTGTTGTATCGGTCTAAATGATCGGGCGTAATATTTAATAAAATAGCAATATCGGCTTTAAATTCGGTCATTCCGTCCAATTGAAAACTGCTTAATTCCACCACATAATAATCGTGTTTATCATCTACAACTTGCAAAGCCAAACTTTCACCCACATTTCCGGCTAAACCAACTTTCAGTCCAGCTTCTTTCAGAATATGATACGTCAGCATTGTGGTGGTGGTTTTTCCGTTACTTCCTGTTATACAAATCATTTTTGCTTTTGTGTAGCGTCCCGCAAATTCAATTTCTGAAATAATCGGAATTCCTTTCTCTTTTATTTTTTTTATCAATGGAATTGTGTCTGGAATGCCCGGACTTTTTACAATTTCATCTGCATTTAAAATCAAATCTTCGGAATGTTGTTTTTCTTCCCAACGGATAGAATGGGAATTTAAAATTGATTTGTAATTGGATTTTATTTCACTAAAATCTGATACAAACACATCAAATCCCTTTTTCACGGCTAAAACAGCAGCTCCCGTTCCACTTTCTCCGGCTCCCAAAACAACAATTTTTTTCATACCGTTTTATCTTACTTTAAGTGTTATAATAGTAATCGTGGCTAAAATAATTCCAATCATCCAAAAACGGACAACCAATTTTGATTCGTGAACCGGATTATACGGTTTACTAATAATTGCTTTTATACCCGATTTTCCACCTTTTTGAAAATGGTGATGAATGGGCGACATCAAAAATATCCGTTTACCTTCCCCGTGTTTTCGTTTTGTGTATTTAAAATAAAATCGTTGAAGAATCACTGAAAGACTTTCGACAAAAAACACTCCGCATAAAATTGGGATCAACAGTTCTTTGTGAATGGCAATGGCATAAACCGCAATAATTCCACCTAAGGTCAAACTTCCTGTATCGCCCATAAAAACTTGTGCCGGAAAAGCATTATACCACAGGAAGCCAATGGTTGCACCAATAAATGCTCCTGCAAAAACCACCATTTCGCCCGTGCCGGGAATGTACATAATATTTAGATAACCGGCATAATTGACGTTACCAGAAACATACGCCAAAACTCCTAAAGTTATCCCAATTATTGCCGTTGAACCTGTTGCTAAACCATCCATTCCATCGGTAAGATTTGCACTATTGGAAACTGCAGTTACAACAAAAATTGCCATTACAACAAAAAGTATCCAACCGTATTTCTGAGCATTTTCTCCAGCCCATTTAAAAGCATCTGCATAATCCAAATTGTTGTTTTTGAAAAATGGAATCGTTGTTTTTGTCGATTTTACATTATTTTGACTAAAACTCACATCTTCTACCCGTTTTGAACTACCAATGTGTTCTACATTTTCACGAATCACAGTTTGCGGACTGAAATAGAGCGTAAGCCCCACAATCAAACCCAACGCCACTTGACCAATTATTTTAAATTTTCCTTTCAATCCTTCTTTATTCCGATATTTCATTTTCAAATAATCATCAAGAAATCCAATAATTCCCATCAAAACGGTTGAAACAATCATCAAAATAGTGTAAACATTGAAAAGGTTAGCAAACAATAAAGTTGGCAAAAGAATAGAAAGAATGATAATAATTCCTCCCATCGTTGGCGTTCCTTTTTTTTGCAATTGATCTTCCATTCCCAAATCACGAATAGTTTCACCAATCTGCATTTTTTGAAGTTTATTGATGATTTTTCTACCGATAAAAGTAGCCGTCAGCAATGCAACAATAAATGCAACTCCTGTTCGAAATGAAATGGAAAGAAACATTTGTTCGCCAGGAATATCGAAGTGTTGTCCTAAATATTTAATTAGTAGATAAAACATAGTTTTATAATTGTTAATGATTAATGATTTTATTCACTTCTTCTTTGTCGTCAAAATGATATTTCACACCTTTGATGATTTGATAATCTTCGTGTCCTTTTCCGGCAATAAGCACAATATCATCTTTTTGAGCAATAAGGCAAGCTGTTTTTATTGCTTCACGTCTATCCACAATCGTGATAACTTGCTGTTTTTGAGTTGGATTTAATCCTTCCAACATATCATTTAAAATGTCTTCCGGTTCTTCATCTCTCGGATTATCCGAAGTAAAAATCGTTTTCCAACTACCATTTACAGCTTCACGAGCCATTATCGGTCTTTTTCCTTTATCTCTGTTTCCACCTGTTCCTACTACAGTGATTAATTTTCCTTTCCCTTGCGAAATTTCATTGATTGTTTTTAACACATTTTCTAAAGCATCGGGCGTATGAGCATAATCTACAATTACTGTAAAACCTGTGGGAGATTTTATGGTTTCAAATCTTCCTGAAACCGACTGCAGCAAACTCAAAATTCGTAAAACTTCCAATTCATCTTGACCAAGAAGGCAAGCTGTACCAAAAACTGCGGTTAAATTATACGCATTAAAATGTCCAATAAACGAAACATGCACCTCTTTTTCATTCATATTCAGCACCATTCCATCAAAACTATCTTCCAAAATCCTCGTTTTGAAATCGGCAATCGTTCGCAAAGAATAGGTGTATTTCGTTGCTTTTGTGTTTTGTAAAAGCACCATTCCATTTTTATCATCTACATTTGTCAGAGCAAAAGCATCTTTTCCCAAATGATCAAAAAATCGTTTTTTTGCTTTAAGATAATTCTCAAATGTAAGGTGATAATCGATATGATCACGCGTCAGATTTGTAAAAACGGCTCCATCAAATTGTAATCCTGCGATGCGGCGCTGCTCAACTGCATGAGAACTCACTTCCATAAAAACATATTCACAACCGGCAGAAACCATTTTTGTTAATAATTCATTGAGCGATACAGCATCAGGTGTCGTGTGAGTAGCTTCGACAATCTCATCGTTTATATAGTTCTTTACAGTTGATAATAAACCTGTTTTATAACCTAATTTTCTGAATAATTGATATAAAAGTGTAGCTGTTGTGGTTTTTCCATTTGTTCCGGTAATACCAACCAATGTTAATTTTGCAGACGGAAAATCATACCAAGATGAAGCGATTAAACCTATCGCTTCCGAACTGTTTTTTACCAAAACATACGAAACGTTTTCTTGAAGTTCTTTTGGAAATTCTTCACAAATAACAGCTATTGCTCCACTTTTTAAAGAAGATTCTATATAATTATGCCCATCGGAATTTACACCGCGAGTAGCAATAAATAGACTTCCTTGCAACACTTTTCGTGAATCAAATTGAATGGAATGAACTTCAACATCTACTTTTCCATTAATTTTTTCAACTTCAATATGTTTTAATAGTTTTGATAGTAGCATTTTCTAAAATTTGTATCTTTTATTGTAAAACAAACGTAATTTCTTGACCTTTGTAAAATTTTTCACCTGCTTTCAAACTCTGACTTATCACTTTTCCTTTTCCTGAAAAATTAACTTTTAAGCCATTTTTTTCTGATAAATAAAGTGCATCTTTTAATCCGTAACCATAAAAATTGGGGATAGAATTAAACTTTTTTTCGTTAATTGAAATAGTGCTACTGCTTTTTTGTTTTTCTTTTCCATTAAAATTTTTATCGTTTATTTTGCTCAAAACATAATTTGTAGCTATTTCATCACCAATTTTTGATGTTGGCATTTTATCTGTTTTTTTAAATATACTATCGAGTTTATAGTTGTGAATTGTCAAATTGGCTGTATAAGCTGTAATTCTCTCCGCGATATTCTTCACTACAGCACCCGACATTGCGCCACCGGAAGGATATCCAATTTTTGGTTCTCGAATGACAACAATACACGTATATTCTGGATTTTCATACGGGAAAAAAGCACAAAATGAAACTTGATGCGATGTGCCACCCGATTTATATCCTCCTTCTCCTTTTGAAATTTGAGCTGTTCCTGTTTTTCCAGCGATTCTGACATATGGAGAATAAACTTTTTTAGCTGTGCCGTATGTTGGATTTTCCACCACACCCAAAAGTGTTTTTCTCACATCGCTCAATGTGGATGGTTTGCAAATTTGCGGATTGATTACTCTAGCTTGAAAATCTTTGACCGTCATTCCATTTTTGGATATTGATTTTACAAAAAGCGGTTCAATAAATTTCCCGTTATTTGCAATCGCATTAAAAAAAGCAAGCGTATAAATCGGTGCTAATTGCACTTCATAGCCTGTTGATATCCAAGGGAGTGAAATTGCAGACCATGCTGCATTTTTGTCTTTTGGATGTTTGATGTAAGGAGCTGCAACACCAGGTAAATATAAATCAAACGGTTCGTTTAAACCCATTTTATAAAGTTTTTCAATAAATTTTTCCGGATTATTACCGTACGCTTTTACAATCGTTTTGGATATTCCAATATTGGAAGAGCCATTTATAGCAGCCTCCAACGATATGGTTTGAAAACCACCACTTCTTGTGTTGTGATCTTTCATTGTTGCAGATCCGAATTTATAAAAACCATTTCCGGTTTCGATCAAATCTGATAATTCTGCTTTTCCATCGTCTAAAACAGCCATTAACGATGCCACTTTGAATGTTGAGCCGGGTTCTACCTTATCTGCGATGGCTCCATTTTTTTGTTCAGAATAATTCCCATTTTCATCTTTCATCATATTCACAATGGCTTTTATTTCGCCCGTTTTCACTTCCATCACAATGGCATAGCCCACTTTGGCATCAATTTCTTTTAGTTTTGTTAAAAGTGAACTTTCTGCAATTTCTTGAATATTAATATCAATTGTAGAAACGACATCAAATCCATCTTCCGGTTCGGTAACGATAATATCTTCAAATCTATTGGCAACTTTTTGTCGCATTGATAATCCGGGTTTTCCGCGTAAAATAGAATCTAAACCAAGTTCTAATCCGTTTTTTCCTCCTTTTGATTCGTCTGAATAAATATCTCCGATTGTGCGTGAAGAAAGTGAGCCAAATGGTTTGACACGTTGGAAATATTCTTTTGAAATCAAACCACTTTTGTTTTGTCCCAAGCGAAAAAGCGGAAATGTTTTAATGTCTCTCAATTGCGCATACGAAATACGGTTTTTATAAAACTGATACGAACCGTCTCCTTTTTTAAATGCCTTGATCAATCCTTTTTTGTACTCTTCCTTTGATTTGTCTTTGAAATAAGCCGAAAGTGCTTCTGCTAAATCATCTACATTCTCATAAAAAAGCGAATTGTTCTTCAACTGCAAAGCTTCCACACGCATATCCATAAAAACCGAATAAATTGGAATCGAACTTGCCATTAATTGCCCATCGTGCGAATAGATATTTCCACGATTTGCACGAACAGAAATCTCTTTTTTTCTGTTTTCAATAGCCAATTTCATCCATTCTTCTCGTTCAAAAAATTGAATTTTAAAAATGGTGTAAAAAATCGGAAATACCAGTATTACAATGACAAAAATATAGACCACTGCAAATCTTCCAATAATATTACTTCCCGGTTCTGTCATTCTTATTCAATTATTGTTTCATCATTATTTATCGTGTCGTTTTTGATTTTTTCTTCTAATTTTTTCTGAACTTTTATTTGTTCTTCCAACTCTTTTTTTGTCTTTTCATTCAGATTGACTACAATTTGAATGGGAGGCGACAAACTTTCTTTCAAATTGATGTTTCTGGCTTGAATCAACTCTAAAATGTGTGTTCTACGACTTAGTTTTGTCAATTCTGACGAAATTATGAGTGATTGAAATTTAATATCTTTCAATTCTTTTTTGAGTTTTACTTCCTCCGCAATGTTTTTTTCACAATGGTATCTATTGTCTATGTAAACTATAAATAATATCCCGATAAAAATTAAAAATTTATACTGTTTCGTTGCGAAGTTTTTCACCAAAATCCCTCCACTCAAAAGGTCTTTGAAACTACTCAAACGAAGTTCTTTGAAATCTTCACTTTGATTTAATTTATCAATTATTTTTCTCCACAAGCCCATAATTCTCAAATTTTTTCTGCAATCCTTAATTTTGCACTTCTGGATCGGGGATTTATTGCAATTTCTTCTTCCGAAGGTATTATCACTTTTGAATTGATTATTGCAAACGGTGAAATTACATTTCCAAAAAAATCTTTCTCAATTTTACCCTCCACATTTCCACTTTTAAAGAAATTTTTCACCAATCTGTCTTCCAATGAATGATATGTTAAAATCACGATTCTACCTTTAGGTTTCAAAGCAGAAATACTTTGCTGCAAAAATTCTTTCAAAACCTCTAATTCTTGGTTTACTTCAATTCGTAATGCCTGAAATAATCGGGCTAACTCTTTTTTTTCTTTTTCTTTGAAAAAAAACGGCTGAAGAATTGCAACAAACTGCTCAATAGAAGTTATTCGTTCTTTTTTTCTCTCTTTCACAATGTGCGAAGCCATTTTTCGTCCATTTCTTAATTCGCCGTACAAATAAAAAATATCTGCCAATTGACTTTCTGAATATTCGTTGATAATTTTTTCTGCCGTTACGGTTGATTTTTGATTCATCCGCATATCCAATTTTCCACTGAAACGAAATGAAAATCCGCGTTCCCAATTGTCAAAATGATGAAAAGAAACACCTAAATCTCCAATAATTCCATCTACATTTTCAATGTTATGGTATTTCAAGAAATTGGATAAATACCTAAAATTACTCCGAACAAAAACAAATCGTTTATCGTTCAATGTATTTTTTATTGCATCCTCATCTTGGTCAAAAGCTATCAATTTTCCATTTTCACCCAAATGAGATAAAATCTCTTTTGAATGTCCGCCTCCACCAAAAGTAACATCAACATACGTCCCATTCGGATTTATATTCAAACCGCCAATAGTTTCGTTGAGCAACGCCGGAATATGATATTTTTCCATTTTCATACAAAGCACTTTGGAGAGTTTTGAGAGTTGTTGCAAAAAGCTCCCAATTAAAATTCATTTGTTAAGGTTTGGTCTGCACCATTTTAATTTTCAATTTTTCAGCAAATTCATTTTTCGATAATTTGGACGATTCAAACTTTTGCTTGTCCCACAAACTAATTCGATCCATTAAACCTACAAAAACAACCTCATTTGTTGCAATTTCAACCTGTTCCCGCTGTTTCTTTGAGAGCAAAATTCTTCCTTGCGAATCAATATCCACCCATTCTGCTTCGGATACAAATTGCATCAGCAACAATTGATCGTCAGAATCCCATTCGTTTAATACCGCTTGCAATTGTTCTATTTTTTTATTCCACACAGAAGCCGGATAAAGAATAAAACAATCATTGTCGGGATCTTTACGCAACACAAGCCGATCTCTTTCTTCATTTGAAAGCATCTTTCTGTAAACAGACGGAATAAACATACGTCCCTTTACATCGGCTTTTGCATCATATTTTCCTATAAAACTTAACAATTTCAATTAGATAAAAATTTCCAACGGTAAAAGTATAAATAATTTTTCAAATTTCCCCACTTTCCACCACAAAAATTTATCAACATAATTACCAACTACTTATCAACAGATTTATCAACAAAATTTCAAATCATATATTTATTCTATTTATCTGATTATAAGATAATTATATTTAACGACATTAAAACATCCTTAAAAGTGGGGAGAAATCCTAACAATACAATCAACTTTTTATAAAAAAGAAAATTTGTATTTTTGCAACAAATTTATGTAATATGGAAAATAATGCACCAGTTCGGATTGACATTGACGAAGTTTTAAAACAAAAACTACCCAATAAAAAAATTCCAAAATTTTTGGTTCGATATCTTAAAAAAATTATCCATCAAGATGAGATAAATGAATTTTTTGCAAACAATCAAGGATTGAAATCTTTTGAATTTATTGATGAAGCGGTTGAAGGTTATTTAAAATCCGGTGCAGATTTTGAAAATTTAGGAAATTTACCACCAAAAGACGGTCGCTATATTTTTGTGAGCAATCATCCTCTCGGAGGACTTGACAGCCTGATTATCGGCTCGCTTTTAGGGAAAACATACGATGGAAAAATCAAATATTTTGCAAACGATATTCTTATGTTTGTAACACCCCTTAAAGATATGTTTCTTCCGGTGAATAAAGGGGGAAAAGGGGGAAATGCAAGAGAAAATGCAAAAATTGTTGATGAGTTTTTCAAATCAGATAATCATTTAATTATTTTTCCGGCAGGAGCAAATTCACGGAGAATAAATGGAAAAATTCAAGATTTACCTTGGTTAAAAACGTTTGTTTCAAAAGCCGTTCAATACGAACGCGATGTTGTTCCCATCTTTTTTGATGCTCGAAACTCCAATTTCTTCTATAATTTATCAAAAATTCGCACTTTCTTCCGTCTTCCTAACATCGAAATGCTCTATTTAGTTGATGAGATGTTCAAGCAAAAAGGAAACCGTTTTCGAGTGAAAATTGGAGAAAAAATTCCATTTTCTACGTTTGACAAAAGCAAAACTCCGCTTGAATGGGCTGCGTGGGTTCGACAAAAAGTGTATGAATTGTAATGGTACTTGTGTTTTCTTATCTAAAATGGCAACCTGTAATATGGTCATTTGTCATTCCTACTGCTTGCATAAAAGAGTAAATTATTGTGGAACCAACAAACTTAAATCCTCTTTTTTTCAAGTCTTTTGACAATCGGTCTGAAATTTCTGTTTTCGCGGGGATTTCGTGAATCGATTTAAAATTATTAAGAATCGGAGTGTTTTCTACAAAATGCCAAACATAATTTGAAAAACTCTCAAATTCATTTTGAATTTTTATAAATTGCTTTGCGTTGTTTACGGCAGCTTCAATTTTCAAACGATTTCTGATAATTCCCACATTTTGTAGCAATTCGGTGGTTTTTTCTGCAGAATAAGTTGCAATTTTCTTGTAATCAAAATCATCAAATGCTTTTCGGAAATTTTCTCTTTTACTCAAAATCGCGTACCAACTTAATCCTGCCTGAAAACTTTCTAACAACAGAAATTCATACAATTTTTTATCATCGTAAATTGGTTTTCCCCATTCTAAATCGTGGTAGTTTCGGTAGAGTTCGTCTTTTTCACACCATTCACAACGGATTATTATGTGAGTTGATTGGGTAAGCATTGGAACAAAAAATTAGGTCAAAAGTTTTTTGTTTTGATGATGGCGTAATTTATCTCTTGCCGTTTTCTTTTCAAGATTTTTTTCAAAGGCTTCCGTAAGATTCACACCTGTTTGATTTGCAATGCAAACTAAAACCCAAAGAACATCTGCAATTTCATCGGCTATGTTTTTATTTTCTTCGTTTTCTTTAAAAGATTGATCTCCGTAAGTTCGAGAAATAACACGAGCCAACTCCCCCACTTCTTCGGTTAAAACAGCCATATTGGTTAGTTCACTAAAATAGCGGATGCCATACGTTTGAATCCAATTATCCACTATTTTTTGAGCGTCTTCAAGTGTGATTTTTTTACTCATTTAACCGTGCAATTATTGTCTCATTTCCGGTTGTAGATTCGCCTATTTGTACGAAAATTTCGGCATCAAGCGGTAAAAAAAGATCCACTCTCGAGCCAAATTTTATAAAGCCAATTTGCTCATTAAGATGGCATGTCTTTCCAGATTTTGCATAAGTAACAATTCTACGAGCCAAAGCTCCTGCAATTTGTCGCATTAAAATCTGAGTTTTGGCGGGCGTTTCAATCACAATTGTGGAGCGTTCGTTGTCAATACTTGCTTTGGGCG
>JBDHYS010000004.1:0-15574 GCA_039811505.1 Paludibacteraceae bacterium
AATAGTTTTATTTCCTTTCAAATAAAATTCTACCAATAAATTTTTAGTGCGACATTTTGGAGTGGAAATTTGAACAGAATATTGTATGTTTTCGTTTCGTTTCTCTGTGAAATTGGATTTCAATTTTTGAAAATCGGAACGTGCTTTCAAAACTGCTTTGAAATTTGAAAATTTTCCTTGCAGAAGAAGATGAAAAGCAGCCAAATAATCCAACAAACAACGAATAGATAAAATCTTATTTAACTCTTTATCAGGCATATTTTTATAAATCATCAACAGATTATTTCGAAAATTCAAATAGGTTTTTTGTGGACTTTCCGCCTGCAAAGTTCCTCCACCAATATGAAACACAACACTTTGCGGATTACAAACAATACGCTTTCCTCTGCTTTTTAATCGCCAGCATAAATCAATTTCTTCTTGATGAGCAAAAAAATCTTTATCCAAACCTCCAACTTCCCAATAATCTTTTGAACGAATCATTAAGCATGCTCCCGAAGCCCAAAAAACATCTATTATGGCATCGTATTGTCCTTTATCTTCTTCTAATTCGCCAAAAATCCGTCCTCTACAAAACGGATAACCGTATTTATCAATAAAACCACCTGCTGCTCCAGCATATTCAAAACGATTTCTATCCAAATACGATAGAATTTTTGGCTGACAAGCAACGACATCACAATTTTCATCCATATATTCGACAAGCGTATTCAACCAATTTTCAGAAACTTCCACATCGGAGTTTAACAACACATAATAGTCCGAATCAATTAACGCCAACGCTTTATTATATCCTTCAGCAAAACCATAATTTTTATCCAAAGTTATTATTTCAACAGAACTAAATTCTTCTTTTAATAGCTGAATAGAATTATCTGTAGAACCATTATCAGCAACCACAATTTTTGTTTCCGGCGTTTTTTTGACACTTTTAATAAGGACGGGGAGAAATTTTTTCAAATAATGCACTCCGTTCCAATTAAGTATCACAACCGATGTAAATGATTTTTGCTTCATTTTCTAATTTCTTTATTGTTCACATTGCGATTGGTGCTGTTTTTCCATCTTTTGTGCGTCCAAAGCCAGTAAGCAGGATTTTCTAAAATATCTTTCTCCAACATTCGAGTATATTTTTCAGTAATTTCTCCTTTTTCGGTATCTTTTGGTTGCAAGCAAATGGGAGAAAATGTGGCAGAATAATATCCTCTTTTTAGCTTTTTTATAGAACAATAATAGACAGGATAATCTAATTTTCGGGCTATTTGTTCCGTCCCGTCAATTACGGGCGTATCTTGATTTAAAAATGTGGTGCGAAAACGGATATTATCGCGTGTCGGACTTTGGTCAGAAATCATCAAAACCAATCCCATTTGATTCTCCGATTTCATGTAGGAAAGAGAACGATAAAGATTATTTATTTCTAAATTTCTACCCCCAAATTTACTCCGCAAAGCTCGCATAATCTTATCGGCAACAGCTCCTTTTTGTTGTTTATAAGCTTGATATACATATTTTTCAGGCGGAAGCAAACAAGAAAGAGACGCGAGCCACTCCCAGTTTCCGTAATGTGCAGCTAAAAACATCACACTTCTATTCTCATCGAAATGTTTTTTCATCTCGTCCACTCCAAAGTAGACCATTCTTTTATCAAAATCCTCGCGTTTCATACTTTTTGCTTTCAATGCTTCTAAAAATAGATCGCAAAAATGGTGGTAAAATTTTTTCTCAATTATTAATCGTTCTTTATTTGATAAATCAGGAAAAGAATACATTAGATTCTCACGCACCACTTTCTTTCTATATCGAACCACGTAATAAACAATAAGATAAATAAAATCAGAAATCCCATACAAAACAGGAAATGGCAGCAATGAAAATATATGTACAAAAAAAAGGGTGATACGATACATTGGAAATTAAGGAAAAACACCCCAACAAAATGGTTTTGTCAAGGTGTTTTGCTATTGAGATTATTTATAATTAAAATTTATTTATTCCCGGCAGTTTTACTCTTCATCTTCGTAAATGCCTAATGATCTTCCAAACTCAAATTCTCCGTCTAAAATAAGCTGAATGTCATCTTCCGAAACATTTATTTTATCTTTTTTAGCCGCCTTCAAAAC
Organism: Paludibacteraceae bacterium; assembly: GCA_039811505.1. Taxonomy (GTDB): domain Bacteria; phylum Bacteroidota; class Bacteroidia; order Bacteroidales; family Paludibacteraceae; genus UPXZ01. The sequence goes on from JBDHYS010000004.1 coordinate 2,124, forward strand.
ATATTGGAACATCTCTTCTTCATCAACACTTGCTTCTTCAACCGCCTCCTCTTCTAAGAGTCCATTGTCTTCATAATATTCATAAACCACGTCCAATACGTAATTTACCTCGTCTTCTCCGATTTTATTTTTTGTTTCCGATGAAACATACTCCAAAATAAATTTTACGGCTTTATCTTCATCGTAAACAATCAGATCGTCTTCTTCTTTTTTCATAGTTGTGTGTATTTTAAAGAGTTTAAAAATGAAATCAGTTCAAAAGTAATCATTTTTTGAATATAATCATTTAAAATCAATCGTTTTTATATTTTATTCTTTATAAAAAAGATTTTTTTTTCTAATTTTCTTGTGTTTTTAACCATTCATCCATTGATTTTGCTGCTTTTCTTCCATCTCCCATAGCCAAAATAACGGTTGCACCACCACGAACAATATCACCACCAGCAAAAATTATTGGAATGGAAGTGGATTGCATTGTATCAGAATCCACAACCACAGTTCCCCATTTGCTCACTTCTAATTGAGGTGTCGATTGTGAAATTAGCGGATTGGGCGAAACTCCTACGCTTACAATCACTTCATCAACTTCTATTGTCCGCGTTTTTCCCTCCACCGTAATTGGCAATCGCCTTCCCGAATCATCGGGTTCGCCCAATTCCATTACTTGCAAAACCATTTGTCTTACACGTCCTTTTTCATCGCCAATGTATTCAATAGGATTATGAAGCATAAAAAACTCAATTCCTTCCTCTTTTGCATGCTTTACCTCTTCAATTCGTGCAGGCATTTCAGCTTCTGTTCGTCTGTAAATAATCATTGCCTTTTCTGCTCCCAACCGTTTTGCAGTACGCACCGAATCCATCGCCGTATTTCCTCCGCCAATTACAGCCACTTTTTTCCCTTTGTAAACGGGCGTGTCCGATTCTGGATTGGCAGCATCCATTAAATTTACTCGCGTTAGATATTCATTTGATGACATAATTCCGACTAAATTTTCCCCTTTTATGTTCATAAAACGAGGTAAACCGGCTCCACTTGCCACAAAAATTCCTTTGTAACCGTCATCTTCCAACTGCTGAATAGTAATTGTTTTTCCAATTATGCAATTATTAATAAAATTCACACCCATAGCTCGCAAATTATCAATTTCGACATCCACAACACTATTTGGTAAACGAAATTCAGGAATTCCGTATTTTAAAACTCCACCTATTTCGTGCAGTGCTTCAAAAACATCTACTTTATAACCCAATTTTGCCATATCGCCGGCAAAAGAAAGTCCGGCAGGTCCTGAACCGACAACAGCCACTTTCATTCCATTGAAAGGATTTACTGAAGGAACGGAAATTTGCCCGCTTTCACGTTCATAATCTGCTGCAAATCGTTCTAAATGCCCAATGGCAACCGAATCTTTTTTTATTTTCGTATGAATACAAACAGCTTCACATTGTCGCTCTTGTGGACAAACCCGACCACAAACTGCAGGCAATGCTGATGTTTCTTTTAATACTTTTGCCGCTTCAAGAAACTCACCCACTTCAATGTGTTTTATAAAATCCGGTATTTGAATATTTACAGGACAACCTTCAATGCAAGTAGGATTTACACAATCCAAACAACGTTGTGCTTCCTCCATTGCCAATTCAGGCGTAAGCCCAAGATTGACCTCTTCATTTCTGACAGTGGCTCTGTATTTGGGATTCAGTTCTGGCATTTGAACACGCTCTCTGTTTGAACGCTCTTTAGCTTTCATTTTATTTCGAAGCACAACACGCCACGATTCATCTCTTTTTCTTATTTCTTCCACTTAGAATTATATTTAATAATCAATAATTGAAATAATAGGAGTAAAAATTCTTAATGTGAATTTATTTTCTCCATAGCTTCTTGCTCTAATTCTCTGTAACCTTCTAAACGCATCAGCATTTCATCAAAATCAACTTGATGTGCATCAAATTCAGGTCCATCCACGCAGACAAATTTCGTTTTTCCACCTATTGTAACCCGACAAGCACCACACATTCCTGTTCCATCAACCATAATCGTATTGAGTGAAGCAACAGTTGGTACTTCGTATTTTTTAGTAAGTTCGCTCACAAATTTCATCATAATTGCAGGTCCAATTGTAACACAAAAATCCACTTTTTCATGATTCAGCACCTCTTCAACTCCATTTGTTATCAATCCTTTTTTTCCATACGAACCATCATCTGTCATAATTACAACCTCATCAGAATGTTGAGAAATTTGCTCTTCTAAAATAATCAAATCTTTTGTTCGGGCTGCCATGACTGTAACAACACGATTTCCGGCACGTTTCAAAGCTGTAACAATCGGCAACATCGGTGCTGTTCCAACGCCTCCACAAGCACAAACAACTGTTCCGAAATTTTCAATGTGCGTTGCTTGTCCAAGCGGACCAACCAAATCTGTTATAAAATCACCCTCCTCCAAAGCAACAAGTTTTGAAGAAGAAACCCCCATTTTTTGAACGACTAATGTAATTGTCCCTTTTTCAATATCGGCATCTGCAATTGTGAGCGGAATCCGTTCTCCTTTTTCACCTACACGCACCATCACAAAATGCCCAGCTCGTCTTGCTTTTGCAATCAATGGAGCTTCTACAATAAATTGGACTACTCTTTCTGAAAAATTTTTCTTACTTACAATTTTATTCATTTCTCTTTAATCTTCTTTTACAACAACTACCTCATCTTGATTTCCTATTTTCAATCCGGGGATTGGTAACATTTCAATCGGTTCTCTATAAAATATTGTATCATTATATGCTGATGAATCTACAATTTCATTCACATCGCATCTATAATCTCTTAAAATAGGTTGGATTGGCTTTGTTGGAAATTTTGCTCGATAATCCAAATCTTTATCAGCCAAAACTTTTTCCATAAAATAGGCAAAAATCGGCAGTGCTGTGCGACTTCCTTGTCCCATACTTCCATTTCGGAAATGGATACTTCGATGCTCAGCTCCAACCCACGAACCTGCTACCAATTTCGGTGTAACGCCAATATACCAAGCATCAGAATAGTTGGAAGAAGTACCTGTTTTTCCTCCAAATTCCGTATCCCAACGCATTAATCGTAATTCCATAATGCCCTTGACGTTCCGCCCGGTTCTGTTAATCCGCCTTTTAATAATTCTGTCATTAAAAATGCATTTTCATACGAAGGAACACGTTTGGGTTTTGCTTTGTATTCAAAAATTGTGTATCCGTCTTTATCCACAATCTTAGAAACAATAACGGGTTGCAGATACATTCCATCGGCATCAATCGTATTGTAAGCATTGACCATTTCAAGAAGCGAAACGTCAGAAGCTCCTAAACTTAATGTGGGCACTTCTTCCAATTTGGATCGAACGCCTAAAAGTTTGGCTGCTTTAGCCACATTATTTACTCCCACATCTTCGGCAACTCTTGCTGCGACAGTATTTATAGATTGAGCAAAAGCTCTTTTTATAGAATATTTCGAATTGCTGTACGTTCCATTTGCATTTCGCGGAGTCCATGCAAATTTTCCTTTTCCCCATGTAAAAGGAGAATCATCTACTAAATCACAAGGAGATTTTCCTGCAATCATCGCTGCGGTATAGACAAAAAGTTTAAATGTTGATCCCGGTTGTCGCTTGCTTTGAGCTACTTTATCAAATTGCCAATAATTATAATCCACATCTCCAACCCACGCTTTGACGTGCTTTGTTTCCGGCTCAATGGCAACAAATCCACAGTGCAAAAAGTGATTCATATAGCGAATGGAATCCATAGAACTCATCAGATATTCTTTAGTGCCTTCTTTGTAATCAAATACTTTGATTTTTTTAGGAATATGAAGGTATTTCTGAATCGAATCTTCATCACCTTTAAATTGTCGATGAAGAGATTTGTAAATTGCGGTACGCTTGGTCAATTCCGGAATAAAATTTGTTAATTCTCTCCCTTTTTCGTCTCGCCACGGATTTTGACCCGACCAATGCGCAAAAAAGCTTTGTTGCAATCGTCCCATCTGTTTTTGAACTGCCTCTTCTGCATATTTTTGCATTCGAGAATCAATTGTAACGTATATTTTCAATCCATCGGAATAAATATCGTAGCCATTTGCATCGCCCCAACTTTCCAAAAAGCGGGTGAGATAATTTCTAAAATAAGGTGCTGTTCCTTCGTTTGGTTTTTCAATTTTATAATTGATTGTCAATGGTAATTGAATCAACGAATCGGCTATTTGTTTCGTAACGTATTTATTTTTTGCTAATTGCATCAAGACAATATTTCGCCTCTCTTTTGAGCGTTCGGGATTTAGATAAGGATTATATGCGGTAATTGCTTTTAACAAGCCCACTAAAACTGCCGATTGTTCGTAATTTAATTCTGCTGGCGAAACATTAAAATAGGTGTGAGAGGCAGTGTGGATTCCGTAAGCATTGCTTCCAAAACTTACTGTATTTAAATACATTTCCAAGATTTTTTTCTTTGGATAAAAGATTTCCAATTTTACAGCGGCAGTCCATTCTTTTGTTTTAAAAATCAACATTCTTAACCCCGGCAAAGAGCCGATAATTCCGGTAGAATAATGACTTCTTGTTTTGAACATATTTTTGACCAATTGCTGAGTAATTGTGCTTGCTCCGCGCGGTTTTCCTTCCAACGCATCGCGAAAAGCAGAAGCTAATCCTTTGAAATCAATTCCGATATGGCGATAAAATCGCTTATCTTCGGTGCTGATAAGCGTATTTATCATTTTTGGCGAAATTTCATCAATGGTAACTAATTTTCTGTTTTCTGTGAAATATTTTCCAATAGACTGTCCATCGGAACTAATTATTTCGGAAGATATCGAATGCGGAGGGTTTGTTAATGCACTCAAAGAGGGTGATTTTCCAAAAAGCCAAAGGAAATTGACATCTACTAAAATTAAATACAGGATAAAAATCAGCAGGAAAGTAAAAAAACTATTCAGAATTTTTCTCCAAGTTGATAATTTATAAAACCGGACGATACGTTTTTCTCTCCATTCTACAAATTGAAACAAAAAGCGTTTCAAAAAAGGATAAATGGATTGAAATATTTTATAAATTTCTTCTTTTTCATTTCTGCAAAATTTACCTACAAAAATAGTGGAAAAGTTTTAATTAAGAAGAAACAGAAGTTTGTAAAAACAAAAAAGTTCTCTGTTTTGAGAACTTTTTACTAATAATTAATTTACTATAGATTAAAAATTGCTTTCAACTCGGCAACTTTATCTAATTTTTCCCAAGTGAAAAGTTCCACATTTTTTATGATTTCTTCGCCTTTAGAATTTACAAATAGCTTCTCTTTTTTTACGGGAGTTCTTCCCATGTGTCCATAAGATGCTGTCTCTTCATAAATAGGATTTCTTAATTTCAGTCGTTTTTCAATTGCTTTGGGACGCATATCAAATAAATCTTTAATTTTCTCGACAATTTGAGCATCTGTAAAATTCACTTTAGAACGATTATATGTATTTATATAGATATTCATCGGCTCTGCTATTCCGATGGCATAGGAAACCTGAACCAAAATCTCATCTGTAATTCCGGCTGCTACCATATTTTTAGCAATATGTCGAGCGGCATACGCTGCAGAACGGTCCACTTTTGACGGGTCTTTTCCGGAAAATGCTCCACCGCCGTGTCCGCCTTTTCCTCCGTAAGAATCCACAATAATTTTTCTTCCTGTCAACCCTGTATCTCCGTGTGGACCGCCAATAACAAATTTTCCGGTAGGATTTACAAATAGTTGGAAATCGTCTTTTATTAATTTATCAAATTGAGGAACTTTTGCTCTAACGCGAGGAATCAAAATTTGACGCACATCTTCTTTGATAATTGCTGCCATCTCTTTATCGGCTCGGTCTTGTCCTTTTTTATCCTCTGCAACTATAAATTCATCATGCTGTGTAGAAATAACGATTGTATGAACTTTTACAGGATTATTCTGGTCATCATACTCGATAGTAACTTGCGATTTTGAATCGGGGCGAAGGTATTTCATCACTTTTCCTTCACGTCTGATTGCTGCCAATTCTTTTACCAAAGCGTGCGACAAATCGAGCGAAACGGGGATATAATTCACTGTTTCATTGCAAGCGTAACCAAACATCATTCCTTGATCACCAGCACCTTGACTCATTGGATCTTCACGCTCCACACCCCTGTTGATGTCTTTTGATTGTTCGTGAATAGCCGAAAGAACTCCACACGAATTTCCATCAAACATATATTCGCTTTTCGTGTAACCGATACGATTAATCACATTACGTGCAATAGTTTGCACATCTACATACACATCAGATCTTACTTCGCCCGCCAACACAACTTGTCCTGTGGTAACAAGTGTTTCGCAAGCCACTTTTGCATTGGCATCGAGTGCCAAAAAATTGTCTAAAATTGCATCTGAAATTTGATCTGAAACTTTGTCCGGATGTCCTTCCGAAACGGATTCGGATGTAAATAAGTAACCCATAGTTTTGTAATTTTAAATTGAGTAAAGCAAAAATCTTTACAAATTATTATTATTTTTACACTGGGAAAATGATACAGGACTGTAACGAGTTTGAAAAATGGAAAGTGTTGTTTTCATTTTAGCATTCTTTTTTCGTGGTTGCAAGCAGTCCAAATTTTTCCACGTTTTTATTTCAGTACAAAAGTAAAACAAATGAGATGAATTACAATAGAATATCTATTATTTAACATTACAAAGCTGAAAATTATTGAATTTTAGCAGTATTTATACAAAATGAATTGTTTGGGATTTATGCTTGATGGTATTTTATTTGTACTTTTGCGAACCGAATCCAAAAGAGGAAAATTGATTTCTTGTATTTTTTGATTTTCTCCATATTTAGTTAGTTGCAACAATGTTTTTAAAAAATATATATCCCATTTTTTTCTCCGTTTTTCTTTTATTTTCCAATTTAATTTACTCTCAGTCCACATTAACAAAAAGCATTGAAGAAGCTTTAACTACATTTGGGAAAAAATATGCAAATGTGGGAGAAGTGAAAATCAACGATATAACTCCCAATACAAACTCATTGAAATTGGTAATTAAAACTAATCCTACTTTAAGTTATCTTCCTTTGCGACCGGCAAATGTGGATTCGATTTACGCCATCACAAAAAATATTATTCAAAGTGAATATCCAGAATTTGACGTTACAATACTTTCTGATGGTAGAGATTTATATGATTTGATTCCGGGTGTTTACAGAAAAAACAACAAAAGCATTTGGAATCGATTTTCCAATGAAAAAACCCTTTTTCCCCTTACAAAAAACTTGTCGCAGCCATTTGTGATTACCAATGGATTGCAGAACAGACACATTGCACTATGGCAAAGCCACGGACGCTACTACAATCAAACGCTCCAAAAGTGGGTTTGGCAAAGACCTGTTGTATTTTCTACGGTAGAAGATTTATACACACAATCATACGTGCTCCCTTTTTTAGTTCCAATGTTAGAAAATAGCGGTGCAGTAACTATTCTTCCAAGGGAAAGAGATACACAAACCAATGAAATTATTATTGATAACGATGGAAGTACTTCGCATTCAGAATTTATAGTAGAGAATAGAAACAGATGGAAAATTGGTGATTTAAAAGGTTTTGGAAACTTGAAAAAAGAGTATTTTGATAAAGAAAATCCATTTGATATGGGAACTTATCTGCAAACTACAACCACAAAGAATCAAAATGAAAAAATGGCGGTGCAATGGCTTCCTCATTTTGAAGAAGAGGGAAAATATGCTGTTTATGTTTCGTATAAAACAGTTCCAAACAGCACACAAGATGCACGTTATACTGTTTTTCACACTGGTGGAAAAACCGAATTTTCTGTCAACCAAACAATGGGCGGCGGCACCTGGATTTTTTTAGGTTTATTCCATTTCAAAGCCGGAAAACATACAAATCAAGGTGTGTTTTTATCAAATTATGGGATTTCAAATGATAAAATTGTAACAGCCGATGCAGTGAAAATAGGTGGTGGTTATGGAAATATAGCTCGAAAGCCTGCTGATAAAGAGATAAAAACATACGTTGGAAAAGGTAAAAAAAGAAAATTAAAAACATCTGTTCAAAAATTCACTAATTATTCTACCAGCAATTATCCTCGTTTCACCGAAGGTGCTAGATATTGGTTGCAATGGGCTGGTGTTCCTGACAGTATTTACAGTCGCACGCAAGGTTCAAATGATTATTCGGACGATTTTCAATCGAGAGGATTTTGGGTAAATTATTTGGCAGCCGGATCAAACGTTATTCCCTCCAAAAATGGGTTAAATATTCCAATTGATTTGGCTTTTGCTCTTCATACCGATGCCGGAACAAGACCAAACGATTCCATTTTTGGAACATTGGCTATTTATACTGTTTCGAACAATGACAAATCTTCTTTGTATGCAAACGGAAGTTCACGTTGGAGCAGTCGTGAATTGAGCGATATTGTGCAAACACAAATTGTGGAAGATATTAAGAAAACTTTTAATCCAAAATGGATAAGACGCGGAATGTGGAACAGAAGTTACAGCGAATCACGCGTTCCAGAAGTTCCAACAATGCTGTTGGAGTTACTTTCGCATCAGAATTTTGGAGATATGCGATATGGACACGACCCTCGATTTAGATTTACGGTGAGCAGGGCTATTTACAAAGGAATTTTACGTTATTTAGCTGCCTCCAATAATTTTGAATACGTTGTTCAACCGCTTCCTGTGCAAAGTTTTAATTCCCGATTTATTGATGATTCGACTGTAAGACTGAATTGGGAAGAAACGGTAGATTTGTTAGAGCGAACAGCAAAAGCTACTTCTTACATTGTTTACACACGTGAAGCCGATGGTGATTTTGACAATGGTGTAGTGGTAAATGAGAAACATTACACCCGAAAAATTGAGAAAAACAGAAAATATAGTTTCAAAGTAGAAGCATTGAACAAAGGAGGAAAAAGTTTTCCGTCTGAAATTCTTTCCGTTTACAAAGCAGCCAACAACAAACCGACTATTTTGATTGTCAATGGGTTTAATCGGATTTCAGGACCGGCGAATTTTAGTGTAAATGGAGAAATTGCAGGATTCAACAATCAACTTGATGCCGGCGTTCCATATCTTTCTGATTATAGTTTTACGGGAAATCAGACCGAATTTCGCAGATATATGCCTTATGTGAGCGATAATAATGTAGGATTTGGAGCAAGTAACAAAGATTACGAAGATAAAGTGATTGCAGGAAATACATTTGATTACCCATCGGTTCATGGAAGTGCAATCGAATCAGCACAATTTTCGTATGTTTCATCGAGTTTGAAATCGGTGCTTGACGGAAAAACAAATATGCAAGATTATAAAATTGTCGATTTAATATTGGGAAAGGAGAAACAAACATTCAATTTATCCGATTCGACAAAAATTGATTTTAAACCTCTAACGCCCGAATTACAAAAACTGATTACAAAATACACCCAACGTAGCGGAGCAATATTAATTAGTGGTTCTAACTTTATATCCGATTTGGTTTTTGCTTTAACAACAATGAATTCTGAAAGAAAATTTGTGGAAAATATCCTAAAAATCAGATGGTTTGGGGAGAAAATTAGCGGTTTGCAAAAGGTTACATTTGAAGATGCTCCGATAAAAGGATTCGAAAATCTTCCAACAATGAGTTTTTACGCAACACCCAATCGAGAGTTCTATTTTGTGGAAGCTCCTGACATTATAGAGCCCAATGATTATAAAGCCATTAAAATAGTAGAATACGAGCAAAACGGGAAAAGTGCCGGAATTGTTTATAAAGATAAATATGCTTTTTGTGTGTTAGGATTCCCCATTGAAGCTATAAAAGAGAATAACGACAGAAATTTGTTGATGAAATCTATTTTAGAATACTTCTCCAATCGTTAGAAAAATGGTTCGTTTGTATTTTGACCGTTTACACCCAATCCAAAAAGAGCATAATCGTATTTTACAGGGTCTAACGGATCAAATTTTCGGAGAATTGCTGTTATTTCTTCCACTGCTTTCCAGTCGTTTTGCTTCCGTTGTAATAAACCAAAATCACGACTCACATTTCCGGTATGAACGTCCAAAGGCAACATTAAAGCCCTCATCGGAATGTTTTTCCAAAGACCAAAATCGACCCAATTTTCATCTTTTCTTACCATCCACCTAAGAAACATATTGATACGTTTTGCAGCAGAATTTGAAAGTACATTTGAAATGTGTTTTTCAGAACGTTTTTCATGCGGAAATTTTAAAAAAACAGAACGAAAACAGCTTATTGCTCCAAAAATTGTCTCATTTTTTTGAAATCCATTCGTAAAAACCGATTCCAATCCGCCATAATTTTTATAGATATTTTGAAGTGATTTTAGGAAGAAAATACAATCTGCACCATTAAAAGTTCTGTGTACAAACGAATTGAAAACTGCAAAATCTTCTGTTTCCATTAAAAACTGAAAAGGGGCATTTTCCATCCATTCCAACAATCGAAAACCGTTTTTAATAATGCTTTTTCTATTTCCCCAAGCAATGGACGAAACTAAAAAACCGGCAATTTCAATGTCTTCTTTTCTCACAAAACGGTGTGGAATTTGAATCGGATCGTTTATGATAAAATCAACCGTATTGTATTCTTCGACTGCTCTGTCTAATTTTTGTTTGATAAAATGCAAACTATCCACTGTTATTATAATTTTTGCGGTTTCATAACCACGCCCTTACTCTTTTTTCCATCTACTTTTACAATTATCGGTTGCTCAAACCGCACGTGCCGAATGTATTCTGATTCGTACACAGCCGATTGAGCATTTAGAAAGTCCAAATCGTACGTTCCATCTTTTTGAAACGGATTAATAGTGAAATACGAAACGCCAAAAGAGGTTAAATTTTGGAAAAAATGAGTTCCTTGACTTGGATCAATTCTATAATTTGACAATCCACTTTCTACGATAACGCGTGCATTGCAAATATGAGCCCATTTAACTGGAATTCCTAACCACGGATCACTCGAACCCCATCTTCCGGGTCCGATTAACACATAATGCTTCTCTTCATCTTGTAATTTTCTGTTTATTTTCTCCACATCGTACATTATAAGTTGGTTTTTGGAGGCGTTAAAAGCTTCTGGTTTTACATACACCACATCAAAAATATCGCTTGTAATTCCATGACCAAGAGCACTGTTGCAACTAATAATTGTATTTGACTCATCAATTGCACCAATATCTTCATTTATCATCTCTTTGCTATCGACGATTGGTCGGATCTGAAGCAAATAAAACGAATGTTGTGGATTTTGGGCGTAATCCAAATTGACAGCAAATTCAATTTCAATCGGTCGCCCCATCTCATTGTGAGCAATGGAAAGTATCTGTTTTAAAATTTCGGCGAGTGGAAAAACATTGTGTTGCAAGATATTAGCAAATGTGATAATTCTTCTTCCATTTTCTACCACATTATCATAAATGCACTGATCTTGCGAATTAAATGTGGAAGCAATATATCGTAAAGTTCCATCTTTATCTGCATCTTGAACCCTAATTTTCAGCAAATTAAATCCATCGTTTACCTCCGGCGTAAAATTAGAATCATTTCCATTAATGGCGTAAAAAAAAGTTTGTGTTTCACGAAGTGCCAAATCAAGCGTGCTGGTTTGTAGAATATTATTTGGATGCGAAGGTGAAAAACGGAGTGTGTTTCCACCGTCCACAATATATTTTCCCAATCCCATTGCTATGTTTGCAATTCCTTCTTCTGCCTTTTCGGCTCCAAGGGGATAAAAATTGAGAGAACGAGCAACTCCTGAGAATGAGGGATAAAAACATTCTCCATGATAATTTCCACACGTTTCTTGAAGCACCACAGCCATTTTTTCTTCATCAATCACATTTTTTGTAGCTTTCATATACGATTTGCTATCTTGATAAAACACAGAGGCGTAAACTGCTTTCACAGCTTCTGTAACCATCATCAACATATTGGTGCGGCTTTGTTCATCATGCGGAACCATATAAGTAGAATATATTCCGGCAAACGGCTGGTAATGAGAGTCCTCTAAAAGACTTGACGAACGGACTGCAATGGGCGTATCGATGGAAACAACAAAAGCATACAAATCGGCAATAACGTGTTGTGGCAATCGAGAACGGAGAAAATGTTGTAAAATGGTTTCATCATCAGCATCAGAAAGTGCTACAGGATAGAGATCGTTTCTCTCCATAAATTCAGAGAAAATTTCGGTACACAAAACCACTGTTCGTGGAATTTTGATTTCAGTTTTCTCAAAAGCATCTTCCAGACTATTCATTTTAATCATAGAATCTATAAAAGCTAATCCACGTCCTTTTCCTCCCAAAGAACCTTCGCCAATTCGGGCAAAATTAGAATATTGGTCAAAGCGATCGCGTTTAAATTCTGCAACAACACCTCTGTTTTTAATCTTTCGATAATTTACAATGGCATCAAAAATTACTTGCCTCACATCTTGCATTTTTCCTTTATCATCGACCTGGATGTTTTCTAGGAACTCTGCCAAAGGAAACATTGCCCGTGAATAGAGCCAGCGAGAAATATGGTTTCGAGATGTGTGATAATACAAAGATTCATCACTGACTTTAAAAATCACTTCTTGCAATCCTCTAAGATTGGCTATTCTTGCTTCTTCTTCTCCACTTTCTGGGTGGATAAAAACAAAATCACCAAAGCCAAAATTATTTGTAATATTATCCCGTAAATCGAGCATTGGTGTTTTGGAAAGTTTATGGACAAAAACTGCTTCTAATTCATCAGAATAAACTTGATTTTCTATATCTGTAGATTGAATTATTAGCGGAATATAATTATCCATTTCACGAATTTTAGAACACAGTTTTACTCCCGCCAATGTGTCTTTTACACCATTTTTGGGGAATGTAACATCGGTTATCACACCCAACATATTTTTTTTGTATTTTGTATAAATCCCAAGTGCTTCTTCATAAGTTCTTGCCATCATAATTTTTGGACGTCCTCTCATTCGCAACATTTGCTCATGGTCGTTGAGCGCTTCGGTCATAAAAGAGCGTGATTGAAGAAATATGTATTTATATAAATGTGGTAAAAGTGAAGAATAAAATCGAACCGAATCTTCCACAAACAGAATAATTTGCACCCCAACCGAGCTGACATCTTCCTCCACGTTCATTCGGTCTTCTATCAATTTTACAATCGCAAGCAGTAAATCAGAATTTCCCAACCAACTGAAAACATAATCGATAGCGCTTAAATCTTCTTTTGCAATCCGCTCCGAAACCATTTTTGAGAATGGTGTTAGCACCACAATTGGAATATCATTGTAACGAGATTTTACTTTTTTTGCCCATTCAAAAGGATTAATGCTATCACCACTTGGCATGGAAATAATCAATTCATACGTCCGTTCTT
>JBDHYS010000005.1:0-15327 GCA_039811505.1 Paludibacteraceae bacterium
CTTCTTGTGAGTGCACCATAACGGTAACTTCTTGTGCCAATCGTTTTTGCAAAGTTCGTAAATGCGGAGCTTGTTGATGTTGAGAAATCAACGATGCGATCTCATCTTTCTCAATAGCAGTGAAAATTTTAATGTACTTTTCGGCAGCTTCGTCGCTCAGATTAAGCTAAAATTGGTAAAATTTGTAAGGAGAAGTGTAACTTCTGTCTAACCAAATATTTCCCGATTCTGTTTTTCCAAATTTTCCACCATCGGCTTTTGTAATCAATGGGCAAACTAAACCAAAAGCTTCTTCACCCGTTTTTTTCCGAATTAAATCGGTTCCTGTAGTGATGTTTCCCCATTGATCCGAGCCGCCCATTTGAAGTTTGCAGTTTTTTGTTTCAAAAAGGTTCAAAAAATCGTATCCTTGCAGAAGTTGGTAAGAAAATTCTGTAAACGACATTCCGGTTGTTGATTCACTGCTCAATCGTTTTTTGACAGAATCTTTTGCCATCATATAATTTACCGTGATGTGCTTGCCAATATCACGAATAAAATTCAAGAAACTATAATCTTTCATCCAATCATAATTATTGACCAATTCGGCAGCATTTGGTGAATTGCTTTCAAAATCTAAGAATTTCGCAAGCTGATTTTTGATGCTGTTTTGGTTGTGTCGCAAAGTTTCTTCGTCCAACAAGTTCCGCTCAGCCGATTTCATCGATGGATCGCCAATCATTCCTGTCGCACCGCCCACCAAAGCGATTGGTTTGTGTCCTGCACGCTGAAAATGGCGAAGCATCATTACACTCACTAAATGCCCTATGTGAAGAGAATCTGCAGTCGGATCAATTCCAACATAAGCAGTTGTCATCTCTTTTTTTAGTTGTTCTTCTGTTCCCGGCATCACAGTATGAATCATACCACGCCAAGTAAGTTCTCCAATAAAATTCATCAGATAAAAATTTATTTTGTTTCTTTCAAGTTCGAAACCGTTATTTTGGGGTGCAAAGTTAGTTATTTTTTACGGTAGTAAAAAAGAAAAAACAGGAGAACTTTTTGTCTTGAACGTTATAAAACAACAAAACCACTCTTCAAAATGGAGTGGTTTTGCAATAAATTAACTTTGAATCTTTCTTTGGAAAAGATTATTTTTCTGTATTTACATCAATGTGATGAGCAAAAGCTTGCATAAAATTAACGTAAAATTCTTTTGATTCTTCGTTGATTAATTTCCCATTTTCATCAAAAATGCTCATTGCATTTCCAACGTATGCTTCCGGTTGTGCCATTGTCGGCATATTAAGAAAAGCTAATGTCTGACGTAAATGATGATTGGCACCAAAACCACCAATTGCACCAATGGAAACGCTCACAACAGCGGCAGGTTTTCCACTCCACACATTTTGCCCCCAAGGACGTGATGCAATGTCAAGTGCATTTTTCAAAGCAGCCGGCACGGAACGATTGTATTCTGGTGTAACGAACAAAAACGCATCTAAATTTGTAACTTTTTCTCTTAAATTTGCCCATGATTGAGGCGGATTTCCTTGATCTAAATCTTCATCAAACAATGGTAAATTGCCGATTTCAATAAATTCAAAATTGATGTTTTTGGGAGCAACTTCAACTAACAAATTAGCAACTTTTTTATTAAAAGATTCTTTGCGGAGACTTCCAACGAGCACTCCTACGTTATAAGTTTTCATATTCTTTAATTTTTTATTTTAGTTATTTCTGTCTATAGTTACTAAACAACCTGAAAACAAAAATAGTTTATATTGTTAAACTTTATGAATTATAAAAACGGTCTATTTTGATAAATAAAGTTCAATGTGATTTTTAAAAGATTCCATATAGTGTGTATATCTTTTTTTAACTTGTTCGTCAATTAAAATGCCGTTTTCATCAAATAAATCCATCACTTTACCGATGTAAGTTTCCGGTTGAGCCATTGTAGGCATATTAAGAGAAATTAAAATCTGGCGTAAATGATGACTTGCAGAAATTGCACCGTAAGATCCTGTTGAAGCACTGATAATTGCAGCTGGTTTTCCTCCCCAAACACCTTTTCCGGATGGGCGAGAGGCAATGTCAATTGCGTTTTTTAATGCGGAAGGAATAGAACGATTAAATTCCGGTGTTACAAAAATAAAAGCGTCTGTTTCTTTCACATTTTGTCTAAATTCTGTCCATGATTCTGGTGAAGTCTCTTGATCTAAATCATCGTTAAACATCTCTAATTGTCCTATTCCAAGAATTTCACACTGTAAGTTTTCGGGTGAAAGTGCAATCAGTGAATTGGCTACTTTTCTATTGTAAGATTCTTTGCGTGTACTTCCTACAATTAATTTGATAGTGTACGTTTTCATATTTAAATTTGATTTTTTTTATTAACTTGGCTTAAAACAACACAACAATTTATTTGTATATAGAAAATTTTAATTGTAGGTTTAGGAAAATCTGTAGAATTTATTTCTATATCAATTATTGGCAGCCAAATTATAAATTTCTCTCACATCATCAACACTCAATTCTACGAAATATCCAATTCTTCGAGTATCCATTTTCAACATTTCGATTAAAGTTGAAATGTCTTCTGCTTTTGCTCCTAAATTTTTGAAATTTATCGGCATTCCTATTGAAATTAAAAATTTTTCAAATCTTTTAATTCCTTCTTTTGCTGTGTTTTCAGGGTTTTGAAAATCCATTTCGCAACCAAATACTCGAACCGCAAATTGAGCAAAACGCATCACATCGTGTTTCAACACAAATTTCATCCAAGCTGGAAAAATTACCGCTAATCCTGCTCCGTGCGGAACATCATATAATGCCGAAAGTTCGTGTTCTAATTGGTGTGAACCCCAATCTTGCTCTCTTCCAACACCGCAAATATCGTTGTGAGCAATCATTCCAGCCCACATTAAATTAGCTCGAGCATTATAATCGGTTGGATTTTGCATAATTTTTGTCATTTCGTTGATAATTGTCAGCATTACAGCTTCACAAAGCCTGTCGGTAAGTTCCACGTTTTTTGTATTGGTAAAATAACGTTCAAGAATGTGTGCAAACATATCGGTAGCACCACAAGCCGTTTGATAAATCGGTAAAGTGGTAGTCAATTCAGGATTTAAAATGGAGAAAACGGGACGAATTAAATTGCTCCCTGTTCCTCGTTTGATGTTTCCGTTTTCATGCGTGATTACGGTAGATAAAGATGCTTCGCTTCCTGCTGCGGCAATGGTTAAAACAGTGCCAACAGGAAGTGCTTTCTCAATCCGTTTCCCTGAAAAGAAATCCCAAAAATCGCCTTCATACGGTACGCCAATGGCAATTGCTTTTGCCGAATCTATGGCACTTCCACCACCAACGGCTAAGATAAAATCCACATTTTCTTTTCTGCAAAGTTCAATTCCTTCATATACTAATCCACTTCTTGGGTTTGGCACTACATTCCCTAATTCAATATGTGAGATATTATTTTCATCTAACGATTTCAAAACCCGCTCTAAAAGTCCACTTTTAACAACCGAACCTCCGCCGTAATGAACAAGTACTTTTTTGCCACCAAACCGCTTTACAAGTATTCCTGCTTTATTTTCAGTGGCTGTGCCAAACTCAAAATAGGTTGGACTTTGAAAATTGAAATTTTTCATATTTTACTCTAAATTTTTAATTAATTCGATGGTTTTATCTCCTAATTCTGTTTTATCTTCGATGTGTTCTAAAACTGCTTTTACAAAGGTGTTTTGTTCAAATCTTCCCCTTACGTTCTCAAAATCTTTATGCTTTTCAATCGTATCGCCATCCAATCCAAAACTTGTCATTGACGACAAATCAAATTCTTTTCGCGCATCTTCATAAAGCATTTTGTCCAATTTCACTACCGATTCTTTCCACAATTCAATGAAATCAATAAATTCCTTTCTTGAAACTGTTTTGATTGGTTTGTTCCAAAATTCTTTCAATTTTTGTTGTGCCCAGGTCCATTCAAATTCGTAATAATTACGATGAATATCCCAAAATCTATCCAATATTTGATGTAAATCGAGTGTTTTGTGTTCGATTTCATCTAATAATTTGTTGATTTCATTTTTAGGAGCAATTAAACCTGACAAATCAATCCAATCTCCAATTCCACCTTCCGAATGTTGGTTCAATTTTTCTTGTAAGTCTTTAAAATTTGACGGATTTTCTTTTTTTATTTTGCTTATCAGCGTGTTTCCTAAAAACTTAAAAATTCCAAGTTTGTAAAGATTGATTCCTTTGTTTAATGATGAGTTTTTGATTTTACAATTCTGATAGGCATAAAATTCAGATGTTTCGCCTGAAATATTTTTAATTTTCTGTAAAGTTTCGACCCCGCGATACATTTTTTCGATGGTGTAAGGACTTAACAAATTGAAATTGATTGGGTCAAGCAAATTGTCCCCTTTTCGATTATCCCGTTTGGGCCATTTTTGAGCATCACGAATTGTACCCACACTTCTAAGATTTACTCCGGGAACAAGCACACTTTCAGTAGCATTTTCGATTAAATAAGAAAAAGGTAAATTTGTGGTGTCAGGATGTGAAGTATGCCTTCCCATAACCAACGTAAACGTACCGATTTTTGCGGGCCAAAGGATATACGAATCGCTCGTGGTTTTTGATCCGCGTTCTACAACTCCTTGATGAATTGGACCCAATTTGTACATGTGGTTGCTTTGATTGGAGCCACTTCCAGCATTTAAAAATGAATACATTCCTGAAATCAACAGAGTAGATTTGTGATGTGAAACGGTGTAAGGTCCAGCAAAAATTGCGGTTGCTTCACCATGCATTCCTTGACAGTTTGAGAAAAAAACCGAATTAACAGCAGAATAGTGTTTGTCCAAAATACAACCTTGACCAACAAAACAATTCGAAATAAGGGTCGAGTCTGTAATCAAAGCACCGGAGCTGATGATAAAATCCCTGCATTTTACTCCTGAACCAATTAGAGTTGGGGCTTTTTTATTGCTGTTGATTGTCCCATTTTTTAGATTTGAAGCACCTTTTATTTCAGTATAATCTTCAATCCACACGTTTTTTATTCTACCGCAATTTACGATTTCTACATGTTTCCCAATTCGTCCTTTTTCAGAACTTTGCTTTTCGGCATAATTATCAATCATTTGTTGAATGGATAAAATAGCTTCGGGTCTATGGCGGTAAAATGCTAAAATATAAGCTAATGGAGCTGAAATATTGTCAAAAATAGGAATTTCTCTTCCTCCGGTTTCATTCATTACCGAAACTTTTATTCCGTTTCCAAATGATGATTTCCCTTCTACCAAAATTAAATTGGTGTTTTCGATATAAACTTCATCAGAAATATCGTAATTTGCTATATAATTATGTATTTTATCAATAAAAACATCATTCCCGATAGTGCAATTATGGATACAGCAATTATAAATTCCACTGTGTTTTATGAATCCACCCTCCATTTCATATACTTTATTGAAAGAACCCAATCTTATTTTTCCTGAAAAATGGACATTGGAGATGTAAGTGGGTGAAAAATCTTCCACAACCTCTATGTTACCCCAATCATCGGCAGTTGAACCATATACAACTAATGTGGCAATTTCTTTTTCTGTAAGCGGTCTATATGTTTTCATTGTTGAATGTTTTTATATTTGAAAAGCTGAAAAATCGATAATCTATATATCTGATAATTAATTAATTATACATATCATCGTATTTGTCGAATAAAAAATCATTGTATGGATAACGTTCTATGTGTATGGATTTTACCTGTTTATAGAGAAGATTTTTCATATCTTCAATATTTGTTTTGTTAACGGCTGAAATAAAAAGACAATTATCTTGAACTTTTGCCATCCACGTTCTTTTCAACTCTTCCAAACTGATGTTTTCACGTTTTATAGGCAATAAATCATCTTCATCTTTTGGCGTGTATGAAAATGCGTCAATTTTATTGAACAGAAGAATTGTTGGTTTTTCTTCCTTGTTGATTTCTTTAAGTGTTTGACTTACAATTTGCATTTGCTCTTCAAAGTTTGGATGTGAAATATCAACAACGTGAACCAATAAATCGGCTTCACGCACTTCATCTAATGTCGATTTAAACGATTCAATCAAATTGTGCGGTAATTTTCGAATAAAACCAACTGTATCTGAAAGGAGGAAAGGAAGATTGTCGATTATTACTTTGCGAACAGTTGTGTCTAAAGTTGCAAAAAGCTTGTTTTCTGCAAAAACTTCCGATTTACTCAGCAAATTCATTATGGTCGATTTGCCAACATTTGTGTATCCAACCAACGACACACGAACCATTTTTCCACGATTTTTTCGTTGTGTTGCCATTTGTTTGTCGATGGTCTTCAAATCTTCTTTCAGCAACGAAATTTTCTTTAGAATAATTCGTCTGTCGGTTTCAAGCTGTGTTTCACCTGGTCCGTAACGCCCGATTCCACCGCCTCGTTGCCTTTCTAAGTGTGTCCACATCCCTGTCAAACGGGGAAGAATATATTGATATTGAGCCAATTCTACTTGTGCTTTTGCGCTGGCTGTTTGTGCTCTTCGTGCAAAAATATCTAATATAAGATTTGTTCTGTCCAAAATCCGAACTATATCGGTAGCATTTGGATCTTGATTGACCAATTCTTTTTCAATATTTCGTACTTGCCTTGGCGAAAGCTCATCGTCAAAAATTACAACATCTATCTCATTTTCATCTACATAATTTTTAATCTCTTGTAATTTTCCTGTCCCAACAAAAGTGTTGGGATGTGGATAATCTAATCGTTGGAAAAAAACTTTTTTGGTAATTGCTCCTGCAGTTTCGGCTAAAAAAGCCAACTCATCAATATATTCTTGTGCTCTCTCTTCTGGTTGATCCGGAGTAATCAATCCAATTAAAATAGCACTTGTTTCTTTGTATATTTGAGTTTTTAACTTATTTTTGTCAATCATTTAATTTTGATAATTTGTGAACACAAAAATAGACAATTTTCAGTGTTTTACAAAAATAAAAAAGTGGATTAAGTTAGTTTTGTAAAATAAATGTGCCCAATAATAAATATTATATTCTAAAAATATACTTCTTTATTCAACTGTTTTTAGTAATTTTGTATTACTTTTAATTATAAAAAAAATGAAAAGGATTTTTTTAATAATCGCTCTTGTCTCCATTTTGTTTACGGCTTGTGAAAAAAATGTGGAGCCGATATTCGAAATATCGCCTGACAAAGAAATAGTGTTTACTGCCGACGGAGGATATGAAACGGTAAAAATAATAACCAATCTCAAAACTTGGAGTGTTTCTTCGAGGAAAGCCGATGCTTGGTATTCGTATAATACGGACACAAAATATTTACGAATCACGGTTTTGCCCAATGAAACGTTCGACGAGCGTAGAGCTGAACTCACGGTTACCGCCGGAGAGAAATTGAAAAAAAGTATAAACATACTACAATCAGCAGCAGTCCAGAAAAGCTATGCTGTGCCGAAAGTACGCACTCACTCAGTAACCAATATAACGGAAAATTCAGCTGTAAGCGGTGTAACAATGATTAATGACAACGGATTGCCGACGCTCCAATACGGTATTTGTTGGGCAACAACCCCCAAACCTGATACTACAAGCGAAAATACCCTAACTAAATCTGTATCAGATGCTTATGGTGATAGCATCGTTTGGAACAATATCGCCATGAACAACTTGCAATCTAATACTACTTATTATGTTCGCGCCTTTGCAATTAACGGAAAGGGCGTAGGCTATGGTGAAGACCGTACTTTTACTACAAAACAATCTTCGCCACCAATAAACACCGGACAGATAACAATAAGTACCGAGTTGCCAACAAGCGTCACAGAAACAACAGCCACCTTGAATGGTAGCATTACAATATCGGGAAACACCACTTATACCCAAAAAGGTTTTGTGTATGGCAAAACTTCCAATCCGACTATGCAAAATGCAAGTACGGTATATGTTGTCGGTACAGGTGTAGGTAAATATTCGGTTAACATATCAGGCTTAACCGCTAATACCACCTACTATGTAAAGGCTTTTATTCAGAGTTCTTCTGGCATTAACTATGGTACAGAAAAGACCTTTACAACCGATAAAATACTACCATTGGTAGCTACGCAAGAAGTTACCGATATAACACATAATTCCGCCTTGTTACACGGCAGTATTATCAATGCTGGTGTCCCGGGATATACTGAGCGTGGTTTTGTATATGGCACTGCTCAAAACCCCACAACAAGTAATAATAATAAAGTAATTGTTTCAGGAAATGGCATAGGCAGTTACTCAAAATCGATAAGTGGATTGAATGCCAATATAAATTATTATGTAAGAGCTTATGCGGTTAATTCAAAAGGAACCGCATATGGAGAAGAAAGAAATTTTATTCCGCAAGGCACAGTTGTTTCAACCTTGGCAGGTAATGGTAGTAGAGGCTTTGTCGATGGAAATGGTAGTTCTGCCCGATTTAATAAGCCTACTAACGTAGCCGTAGATGCAGCGGGATATATATATGTGGCAGATTATAGCAATCACTGTATCCGCAAGATTACACCCTCTGGCTCAGTTAGCACCTTGGCTGGTAACGGTACGGCTGGATTTGTTGATGGTATTGGTAGCTCCGCCCGATTTTATTCCCCTTATGGCATAGCCGTAGATGCAAATGGAAATGTGTATGTGTCAGAAAGTGTTCATCGCATTCGCAAGGTAACGCCCTCAGGAGTTGTTACCACTTTGGCAGGCAGCGGTAACAATGGTTTAACCGACGGTGCTGGCAGTTCTGCCCAATTTTTTTATCCTTCCGGTATAGCCGTAGATACCAATGGAAATGTTTATGTGGCTGACCGTGAGAATCACTGTATCCGCAAAGTAACGCCCGACGGTGTAGTAAGTACCTTGGCGGGTAGTGGCATAGCTGGAGTTGTTGATGGTGTTGGTAGTTCTGCCAGATTTTATTTTCCTCAGAGCGTAGCCGTAGATGCAAGTGGGAATGTGTTTGTGGCTGACGGTAACAACCATCGTATTCGCAAAGTAACTCCCTCCGGTGCAGTCAGCACGTTCGCCGGCAATGGTACAGCTGGATTTGCTGACGGTAGTGTAAGTTCTGCCAAATTTAATGAGCCCTATGGCATAACCGTAGATACAGCAGGAAATGTGTATGTGGCAGACTGTAAGAATCATCGCATCCGCAAGATAACACCTTCGGGCATAGTCAGCACTGTGGCTGGAAACGGTACAGCAGGTTTTGCCGATGATGTTGGTAGTTCCGCCAAATTTTATAACCCTTATGGCGTAACCATAGATGCAGCAGGAAATGTGTATGTGGCAGACTATGAAAATCAGCGTATCCGTAAGATAACATTTAAATAGAGCCGCTTTGTGTATTTTTGCCCACAAATATAATTAGCCGCTCTTTTTTACGTTTTACTTAAACTTTGGAAGTGGAACTTCGCTATGCGACCCCAGTTTTGAAATACTATATGCGAAATATATTTTTTTTCATTATTTTTTTACTTACTTCTGTTTCAGCCATATCACAAGTTGGACGAGGCGTTTATCGTTTTTTAGATTTGCCGGTTTCAGCTCATAGTGCTGCAATTGGAGGATTAAATGTGTCTTTGCCTAATCAAGATATTGGCTTCGCATTAATGAATCCTGCGTTGCTAAATTGTGAAACAAATGGCGTGATAAGTTTTAATATGGCAAATTATTTGTCGGATATTAAATTTGGGAGTGCCATTTTTGGACACGGAATCGGACAAAATAATTTTCTATCCTACGGTGTACAATATATTGATTACGGAAAATTTGCCGGTTACAATGAGTTTGGTGTTTATACGGAAGATTTCACCGCAAAAGATATGGCTTTTTACATCAGTTATGCACGTCATTTGAATGATTATTTTACTGTTGGTACTACGTTAAAACCGATCGTTTCCGTGTTGGAACGTTATTCGAGTTATGGAGTTGCTATGGATTTTGGAATAAGTTATGATAATGAATTGCTAAGCGCTGGATTGGTGGTGAAAAATGTGGGAGCACAAATAAAAGGATATTATTCAACCGATTTTGGTGATCATAAAGAGCCTCTTCCTTTTGATATTCAGTTGGGAGTTTCTAAAAAATTTGAACACGCACCCATCCGTTTTTCTATTACTGCCAATAATTTGAACAGATGGGATGTGGTAAATTATAAATCTACCGAAAAAAAACAGACCAATTTTGATGGTGTAATTACGCCTACTAAAGTTGGATTTGTGGATATGGCTTTTCGGCATTTGATTTTTGGAGTTGAGTTTGTCCCAACGAATAATTTCTATATCGGAGCAGGCTACAATCACCGAAGAGCACAAGAAATGGCAATGGAAGGTTTCAAAAGCCTTTCGGGTTTTTCATTTGGGGCGGGAATTAAATTGTATAAATTTAATGTAGGATTTAGCACCACGCAGTTTCAAGTAGGAAACGTTGCTTATCAATTTTCTGTTAGTACCAATTTAAATGAATTTGTGAGTTTCTAAACGCCATTCTTATGAAAAAAATTATTGTAGCCATTGACGGATTTTCTTCTTGCGGAAAAAGTACCATTGCAAAAGAATTAGCTCAATATGCAGGATATATTTATGTTGATACAGGGGCAATGTATCGTGCAGCAGCACTTTTTGCGTTCGAAAATGGTTGGATGAATGAGGAAGTTATCGATGAAAAATCGTTGAAAAAAAACATTTCAAAACTCAAAATATCTTTTGTTTCCGATGAAAACGGACAAACTGTTTATTTGAATGGAAAAAATGTGGAAAATGAAATCCGAACGTTGAAAATTGCAAATGGAGCAAGTCGAATCAGCACAATTAATTTTGTGCGGGAAGAATTGGTTCGTCAGCAGCAAGAAATGGGCAAAAAAAAAGGTGTCGTTATGGACGGAAGAGATATTGGAACAGTTGTTTTTCCACAAGCCGAATTGAAAATTTTTCTTGTTGCCACGCCAGAAGTGAGAGCCAAAAGAAGATACGATGAGATGATCGGAAAAGGAGAAAATATCAATTTTGAAGAGGTGCTGAAAAATGTAAAAGAGAGAGATGAACGAGATACAACCCGCAAAGAAAGCCCTTTGGTAAAAGCTGACGATGCAATAGAAATAGATAATTCCAAACTAACACGAGCAGAGCAACGTGAAATAATACGAACTTTATTTCATCAAAAAACGTTGTAAGAAAAGTATTTTACTTATTATTAAGAAGACATAATTTAATGAAATTTGTGTATTCTTTTTTTTTATTTTTATCCAGAGAAATAAATTCGGATAAAATTTATTGTATGTAACATTTTATTATTTAAAGAATTATGGCAAATGTCGAAATAGATCAAAAATCGGGTTTTTGTTTTGGGGTAGTCCGAGCAATCGATAAAGCAGAAGAAGAATTGGCAAAAGGCGATCCAATTTACTGTTTAGGGGATATTGTACATAACGGTCAAGAAGTGGAAAGATTGGCTAAAATGGGATTAATCACAATTACACACGAGGAATTTAAAAATCTCCACAATGTAAAAGTGATGTTTCGTGCTCACGGCGAACCGCCCTCAACGTATGAAATCGCAGAGAAAAACAACATTGAATTAATTGATGCCTCTTGTCCCGTTGTACTTCGTTTACAAAAAAGGGTGAAAAAATCGTATGATGCGGTTGAAGATAAAGAAGATAGTCAAATTGTAATCTACGGAAAACCTGGACATGCCGAGGTAATCGGACTTTTAGGTCAAGTTGATGAAAATGCCACCGTAATAGAAAGCATTAACGAATTGGATAAAATAGATTTTACCAAAAAAGTAAAATTATTCTCACAAACAACAAAATCGCTTGACGGATTCAATAAAATGGTGTCAACAATTTCAGAAAAAATGGCTCCTAATGCCACATTTGAATATACTGACACAATTTGCCGACAAGTATCGAATCGTATGCCAAATATTGCTAACTTTGCAGAACAAAATGATGTTGTCCTTTTTGTAAGCGGAAAGAAAAGTTCCAACGGAAAAGTGCTCTACGAACATAGCAAAAGCATCAATCCAAATACTTTTTTTATTTCTGCACCAAATGAAGTGGAAGCATTAAACTTAGATTTTACAAAAAAAATCGGAATTTGTGGTGCTACTTCAACGCCAAGATGGCTTATGGAAGCAGTTGCAAATAAGATTCAAGAATTGGAAGAAAAAAGTTAATCGTAATAAAAACAGATGGAATATAAAATTAATTGTGTCGGGATTTTAACCTCTGGTGGGGATGCTCCCGGAATGAATGCCGCAATCAGAGCGGTAACACGTGCCGCAATTTTCAATGGCATTCGCGTAAAAGCAATTTACAGAGGATATCGTGGGCTGATGACGGGAGAAATTAAAGAATTTCAGACACAAGATGTTAGTAATATCATTCAAAAAGGCGGAACGATTCTAAAAACGGCTCGTTCTTCCGAGTTTCAAACTTCCGAAGGTAGAAAAATTGCTTTTGAAAATATGAAACGAGAGGGAATTGACGCCCTTATCGTAATCGGAGGAGATGGAACTTTGACGGGAGCAAGAGTTTTTGCGCAGGAATTTAATATTCCAATTGTGGGCATTCCCGGAACGATTGATAACGATTTGTACGGAACCGATGCAACGCTTGGTTTTGATACTGCTCTGAATACGATTATTGATGCAGTAGATAAAATTAGAGATACAGCATCATCACACGAACGTCTGTTTTTTGTAGAAGTGATGGGAAGAGATGCGGGATTTTTAGCGTTGAACAGTGCCATTGCTTCGGGTGCTGAATCGGCTATCATTCCCGAATTGGAAACGAAAGTAGATCAGTTGGCCGAATTAGTTGAAAACGGATTCCGAAAATCAAAAAATAGCAGCATTGTTTTGGTGGCAGAAAGTGAAGTTACGGGCGGTGCAAACGGTTTGGCTGAGCGGATGAAACGAGAATATCCGGATTATGATGTTCGCGTTACGATTCTTGGGCATATTCAACGTGGCGGTTCTCCAACAGCTTACGATCGGATTTTAGCAAGCCGAATGGGCGTTGCAGCGATTGATGCGCTTTTAGATGAGCAACGCAGCATTATGATAGGAGTTGTGAACAATGAAATCGTGCATGTGCCGTTTACAAAGGCAATAAAAGAAGACAAACCTGTTGATGAAGATTTTATCAATGTACTTCACATGTTGTCAATTTAGTTTTAACAGAAAAATAGGTAATTTTAATGTCTAAAAAATCAATTTTATTTGTTTGCTTGGGAAATATTTGTCGTTCTCCGATGGCACAAACAATTTTTGAAGATTTAATAGAAAAAAAAGGTATAAAAAATCAGTTTGAAGTTGATTCGGCAGGGTTAATTGATTATCACGAAGGAAATACTGCCGATGCGCGAATGATTTCACATGCAAAAAGAAGAAATTACGAAATCACACATCTTTCACGTCCCGTAAAAGTTGAAGATTTTGACAGATTTGATCTTATTGTTGCAATGGACGAACAAAATGTGCGAGGTCTTTTATCATTAGCACCAAATGAAGCATCAAAAAAGAAAATAATCCGTATGACTGATTATCTTCAAAAACTTTCTGCTGAATATATTCCAGACCCATATTATGGAGGTGCAGAAGGATTTGAACATGTAATTGATTTGTTGGAAGATGCGTGCGATGGATTGTTAAAGAAATGTACAGAATAATAAATTGGCTTGTTTTTTGTTGTATAAATATTAAAAATAATTAAATATTTTCATTATGAAAAAACTAATTTTACCACTTTTAGCCATAGCATTTGTTTTTAGTGGCTGTAAAAAAGAAGAACCAGTTGTGTTGGGTTCTGTAACGCTTACTCCAGAAAAAAAGACTATTAAATATGGAGAAGAATACGAAATAAAATATGAATATAGCGATGTTGGTGAAGCAAAAAACAAAAGTTATTCATGGAAGTCGGCTAATGAAGATATTGTAACAGTAGTTCCAACAATTACAGGAGGATATGGAAAAGTTACTGCAAAACGAATAGGAGAAACGACCATTTCTTATACATCTTCTGACGGTCTTGTGAGTGCAACAGCAGAAGTTATCGTAGAGCCGCGTTCCAATATTCTTAATGGATTGTATTACGTAAAAGGAACAACTGAAAATACGCTAAAAAACAGTATTAGCGGTGTATTTACATTTAACCAAAATGCTTCAAATGATAGGTTTAAAGTTTTTTCCGCCCCCAATAGCAACACTCTTACAGATTTGATTTATGAAATGAACAACAATGCGTTGGAGGCACTTTGGGTTATTGTGAAAGATAACACAGTGAATAGAACAGATGTGGAAAATTATATAACCGAACGATTTGCCAACACGCAAAAAACTCAACATGCTATTTCGTTTTATAGAAACATATCTTTACCCGGATTTCCTGCAAATACTGTTGTAGGTACTTTTACGAATAAAAAAATCAATGAAATAGATTACACTTTTGGTGTGAAAATAATGGATTATTCTTATTTACCTTAATCCGAATTTTGAATTAAAATTATAAAAAAATGAGGTGTTCTGTTTGAGCACCTCATTTTTTATTTTCAATGTTTTTGTATTTGTTGCTAAATCGTTTTCTAAATATCAATTTTTTCCGATTCTATATAGAAACTGCTTTTATCAAAATGAATATCCAAACGATACATAAGCGAAAGGCATATAGTAAGTTGGTGTGAAATCTATATCAGGAACTCCCTTAAACGGTCCAATCAACGGTAAAAGACCTGCACGAAATTGAAATCCGCTGTTCCCTTCGTAGCGATATCCCAATCTGCAAGAAAGGATATGCGTATCTCTTTCAGAAACTGGAAAAAGCATATTTCCCGCACTACCTCCAATTTCGAGGTTATGCATTTTGCCGAGAAGATAATTTACAGACGCTAATCCGAGTACATTAACATTCTTTGTGGGCGGCATTACAGACATTCCGGCTCCTACGGTAAGCCGATGGATTGAAGCAAGTGAGATTTTTCGCTCATAGTTTACTGAATACCAAAGAGCCGAACCGCCAAGTTCAAGAAATACGCTGTTTTTTCGTTCAGCAGAAGGTAAATCACTGTTTTGAGAATGTGCTGTCGTTGCGACCGTTAATAATAGAGCGAAGAGAAAAGAAAATGTTGATTTCATGCGTTTTAGTTTAATAGTTTATTAAAAAAAAGCTTCTATCAATATAGATACATTTTTGCGAGAAAAAGAAACACTTACGACTAAAAATTAACTAAATTTAATTTATAGAGAATAGAAAATCATCTTATTTTTCATCTTTCAAT
>JBDHYS010000006.1:0-14340 GCA_039811505.1 Paludibacteraceae bacterium
TTTATTGAAGTGCATAACAATATTATTTCAATTGCAATAGAGGTATCAGAATGATGAAAGTAAAAGGTTTAATTTGGATTTACGTTGCTATTGTGCTGTTGATTGCAGTAGGTGGAATTTTTGCATTGAACCACTTTTCAGTAGAATATTCATTGTATAGTATTCTTGCTGTTCCGCTATTTTTTTTATTAATTATTTTTATTTTTTGGAAATCGGTTAAAAAAATTGCCACGACAAAAAAAGAGCTTTCAGTTGCAAAAATTTTAGGCATTCGGTCTTTTATGATTTTTTTCATTCTCATTGCACTGATTGTACATATTGTTATAGATCGGCAGCACGTTTTACAATTGGCGATAAGCTACATTCTATTCACAATGCTATTTTCAGTTTTTGAAACAAAGATTTTATTATTATTAAACAATAAATAATTCTTAAAATAAATATGTCCTTTTATCTAAAGCGTTCTCTTGTTTTGTTCCTGTTTTCCATTTTTATAATGGGAAATAACGTTGTTTTTGCTTCGGAACAAAGTGATGAAAATACAAAATCTTTTGATATGAAAGAGATGATATTTTCTCACGTTTTAGATTCATACGAATGGCATTTGATTTCCATCGGAGAAAAGCATTATTCAATTCCACTTCCAATTATCGTAAAAGGTGAAAATGGTTGGAGCATTTTTCTTTCGTCAAAACTACACCATAATCAACAATACGAAGGTTATTTTATAGCCCAAGAAGGAAATTACAAAGGAAAAGTTGTAACACAAAATAGTGCAGGTGAAATAGTCAGACCTTATGATTTTTCATTTACTAAAAACGCCGCTTCCATTATTCTTGCAAGTATCTTGTTGATATTTATTTTATTAAGAGTAGCCTCTTCGTATAAAAAAGACCCGTTGCGTTCGATGAAAGGATTTACAGGAGCCATCGAGCAGCTCACAATGAGTATTTATAACGATATAATCAAACCAAGTATTCCGAATAATTACCAGCGGTTTGCACCCTATCTTTTAACCGTATTTTATTTCATTTTTATCAATAATATGCTTGGGCTTATTCCCATATTTCCGGGAGGAGCCAATGTTACAGGAAACATTGCCGTTACATTTATATTGGCGATTCTTACTTTTTTAATCACAAATATATTTGGAAACAAAGAGTATTGGAGAGAAATTTTTTGGCCCGATGTACCGGTATTTTTAAAAACTCCCTTATTTCCTTTGATGCAATTTATTGAATTTATTGGAATTTTCACAAAACCATTTTCATTGATGATTCGTCTTTTTGCCAATATGTTGGCAGGGCATATGATAGTTCTCGTTTTGATGGGATTGATTTTTATTTTTTATGCCCTATTGGGAATTGGAGCTGCAGTTGGAGTTTCTGCCGTATCAATACTTTTTTCGATATTTATGGTACTTTTAGATGTGTTGGTTTCATTTATTCAAGCGTATGTGTTTACAATATTGTCATCCATCTTTATTGGAATGGCACAACCATCGCATCATACAAAAACAGCTGTTCACAATCAAACTGAAAATAAATAATTTGAAATATTAACTAAATAATTTAATTAAATAAACTATGTTACTAACAATTCTTTTACAAGTTGCTGCTTCTGCAGGTTTTGCAAACTTAGGTGCAGCTTTAGGTGCAGGGATAGCTGCAATTGGTGCCGGATTAGGAATCGGACGCATTGGCGGACAAGCAATGGATGCAATCGCTCGCCAACCAGAAGCAGCCGGAGATATTCGTTCTAATATGATTGTAATCGCCGCTCTTATTGAAGGAGTTGCGTTTTTGGCAGTTATTGTTTGTGCATTAGCAATTTTCATTAAATAAAAAAAATGGAACTATTTACCCCGGAGGTAGGATTATTATTTTGGATGTTAATTCCGTTTTTGGTTGTTTTTTTCATCCTTGCGAAATTTGCATGGCCTGCTATTTTAAAAGGTGTAGAAAAAAGAAACAACTTTATTGACGAATCACTTTTAGCAGCCAAACAAGCTCAAACAGAACTTGAAGGGGTCAAAGCTAACAGCGATGCAATAATTAGTAAAGCGAGAAAAGAACAAGCCGAAATTCTTGCCGATGCTAAAAAATCGTATGAGTTAATTCTTGATAACGCAAAACAAAATGCAAGAGAAGAGGCTCAAAAAATTATCGAAAATGCAAGAAAACAAATTTTAACTGAAAAAGACGATGCACTTCGTCAAATTAGACGCGAAGTGGCACAGCTTTCAGTTGATATTGCCGAAAAAATAATTAGAGAAAAGTTGAATCAGGAAAACGATCAAATGAATATGATTAACCGTCTTCTTGATGAAATTAACATCTCAAAATCGTAGTTTTAGAGTATGAATATTGGACTTTTATCCGTCAGATACGCAACTTCGTTATTCGACTTCGCCAAATCAAACAACGAAGCAGATAAAGTGTATGAGGAGGTAAAATTAATTTTATACATACTGTCAGATGTTAGAGAATTAAAAGATATTTTGCAAAATCCTATTTTATCAAAAAAGGATAAAAAAGGGCTTATTCTCAATATCTTTGATGGTAAAAGTACCAATTCATTGAAGCGATTTATTGATTTGTTATTAGAAAATAGTCGTGAGAATCAAATTCAAACCATATTTTTGAAATACATTGATCTATATCGGCAAGAAAAAAATATTTTCTACGGAAAATTGACTACCGCAACTCCTATTGATGAAGAAACAGAAAAAAATATTGTCAATCTGGTTCTCAAAAAACTTGGAGGCACAATTGAGCTTGAGAAGAAAATCGATCCTTCCATTTTAGGAGGTTTTTTACTTCAAGTAGATGATATTCGTTGGGATGGAAGCGTCTTAGGACAACTAAATCAGATTAGAAATAGATATATGGAGTATAATAAAAAAATTATTTAATTCTCAGTATAGTAAAATTTCTAAAAGTAATTAAATTGTATTTATAAAAAAGAAAATTGAAGAACATTAATCGTATATTATGTCTGACAACAAAATAAAAGTTAGTGAAGTATCAGAGATTTTACGTCAGCAACTTGAACAAATTGACACGGGAGTTAAATTTGATGAGGTTGGCACCGTATTGCAAGTTGGTGATGGCGTAGTCCGTATTTACGGATTGAAAAATGCAGAAGCAAACGAATTGTTGGAATTTGAGAATGGAATTCAAGCAATTGTCATGAATCTTGAAGAAGATAATGTGGGGGCAGTTTTATTGGGTTCTTCAAGTGAAATACGTGAAGGAGATACTGTAAAAAGGACAGAACGAGTAGCTTCAATTTTTGTTGGAGATGAAATGCTTGGTCGCGTTATCAATCCTTTGGGCGAAGAAATAGATGGACGTGGAAAAATCGAGGGAAATTTACTTGAAATGCCTCTTGAAAGAAAAGCTCCAGGCGTGATTTATCGTCAGCCCGTAAACGAACCACTACAAACAGGTCTTAAAGCGATTGATTCGATGATTCCAATTGGGCGTGGTCAACGAGAATTGATTATTGGCGACCGGCAAACAGGAAAAACAAGTATTGCTGTGGATACGATAATCAATCAAAGAAGAAATTTTGACGAAGGCGATCCGGTTTATTGTATATATGTGGCCATCGGACAAAAAGGCTCAACAGTTGCCAATATCGTTCAAACATTACAAGACCACAATGCAATGGAATATACGATAATTGTTGCAGCAAACGCATCTGATCCTGCCGCACTTCAATATTACGCTCCTTTTGCCGGAGCTGCAATTGGAGAATATTTTAGAGATACCGGTCGTCATGCACTTGTTATTTACGATGATTTATCCAAACAAGCAGTGGCATATCGTGAAGTTTCGTTGATTTTACGCCGTCCATCCGGACGTGAAGCTTATCCGGGTGATATTTTTTATCTTCACTCAAGATTGTTGGAACGTGCAGCAAAAATCATTAATCAACAAGAAGTGGCAGAAAAAATGAACGATTTGCCGGAAAGCTTGAAAGGAAAAGTAAAAGGTGGCGGTTCACTAACAGCACTTCCTGTGATTGAAACTCAAGCCGGTGATGTTTCAGCTTATATCCCCACAAACGTAATTTCAATTACAGATGGACAAATATTTTTGGATACCGATTTGTTTAATCAAGGAAATCGACCTGCAATTGATGTGGGTATTTCTGTGTCGCGTGTGGGTGGAAATGCACAAATAAAACCGATGAAAAAAGTAGCCGGAACATTGAAAATGGATCAAGCGCAATATAGAGAATTAGAAGCATTTACAAAATTTGGTAGCGATATGGATGCTGTAACTGCGATGACGATTGATAAAGGGCAAAAAAATACCCGTTTATTAGTTCAGCCTGTACACGCACCAGTATCTGTAGAAAATCAAATTGCTGTATTATATTGTGGCACAAATGGTTTACTTGCCGATGTTCCAATTGAAAAAGTAACACTCTTTGAAAAAGAATTTTTGAATACATTAGAACTTGTACACAAAGAAACAACTCTGGACAGGATTCGAAAAGGGATATTTGATGATAGCGTAATTGAAATTATCGAAAAAACAGCAGAAGAAGTTATTCAAAGAATCTAAAAAATTATTTAATCCAATTTTATTTAAGCAATAAGAGGTAAATGGCTTCATTAAAAGAGATAAAAATTCGTATTCAGTCCGTAAGATCAACGCAGAAAATTACTTCGGCGATGAAGATGGTTTCATCTGCTAAACTGAGAAAAGCTCAAAAACAGATTGAGAATTTTTATCCCTATGAACAAAAACTAACTTCAATACTTAACAATTTTCTAAACAACGAAGAAACAGAAACAACAAGCTTTTCAGATGAACGTGAAATTAAGAAAGTGGCTATAGTGGTTTTCTCTTCTAATTCGAGTTTTTGTGGCAGTTTTAATTCCAATGTTACCAAAAAACTTACCCAAACCGTTGCTCAATATAAAAACTTAGGGAAAGAGAATATTTTTATTATTCCAATTGGTAAAAAAATTGCAAAAAACACATTAAAGTTAGGATTTTCCGTTGAAGAAAACTTGGATTCATTAGCTGACAAACCAAACTACAAAGAAGCACAAAAGCTTTCAGACAAATTGATGACACTGTTTATCGAGAAAGAAATTGACAAAGTGGAACTGATTTACCACCATTTTATCAGCAAAGGCTCTCAGCAATTATTACAAGAAACATTGCTTCCAATAAAATTTTCTTCTATCCACAATGAAAATGAGAAAAAATCGACTCATTATAATTACATCATCGAACCCGATAAGAATGCAATTATTGAGGAACTTGTGCCAAAAGTTATTCGATTGAAATTTTACACGGCACTACTCGATTCAAGCGCTTCTGAACATGCTGCACGAACAATTGCAATGCAAATTGCCACAGAAAATGCAGATGAATTGCTCGAAACGCTAAAACAACAATACAACAAATCTCGCCAACAAGCTATAACAAACGAATTGCTCGATATTATTGGTGGTTCTTTTGGAAACTAAACGAGAAATTTACACTTAATTAATGAATTCTTTTCCATCAAAGAATAGTAAAATTTATGTTTTCATCGTTCTTTCGATGATATTTTGGGCTTTCTCTTTCATTTGGACTAAAATTGCTCTTTTATCATTTCCTCCGCTCACTTTGATAACGTTGCGATTAATTTTAGCATCATTTTTACTCTATATTTTTCTTAAACTCACAAAGCGTTTTTATCGTTTACGAAAGAAAGATGTTAAATTATTTCTTCTTTTAGCATTTTTTGAGCCTTTTCTCTATTACATTGGCGAAACACACGGATTGGTAAATGTAGAGCCCACATTGGCAGCAATTATCATAGCCACAATTCCGGTTTTTGCACCTTTTTTTGCTTTTATTTTTCTTAAAGAACGGTTTACAATGATAAACATTCTTGGAATTATAATTTCTGTTTTCGGTGTTTTCTTAATCGTTTACAAATCCTCCGAAATGATTTATGCCTCACTTAATGGTATATTTCTATTGCTTTTAGCAGTAGTATCAGCAATAATTTACGGATTGATTTTGAGAAAAATTCCATCTCAATATTCAGCTACAAACATCATTTTTTACCAAAGTCTTTTAGGATTAATCTTTTTTATCCCAACAACGCTTTTGTTCGATTTAGGGAAATATGCACATTACACTGTTTCTGTTGAAGCCATAAGTGCTTTATTGATGTTGGTAATATTTGCATCAATTATTGCTTTTATTCTATTTGCAGATGTAGTAAGAAAGATCGGAATAACAAAATCGGAAGTTTTTACAAATCTGATTCCTGTGTTTACAGCACTCATTTCTTGGTTGATATTTCGAGAAACGATGAACTTTTTACAATGGATTGGAATATTTGTTGTAATTTTGGGAGTGCTTATTAGTCAAGGGTTTTTGAAATTACATTTGAATAAAACTTTAAAATAACTGCTTTATCTTATTTTAGTTCAAATTTATTTTTTGATAATATGAAATTCTGGTATCCTTTCTATTTTTTATATATGTGTGTTGTAGCGGTGCCACTTTTAATCGTTTCTACAATAATTACATCTGTACTTACCCTTATTTTATCGCCCTTGTTTCCAAACAATAGGATATCATACACACCGGCAATAATTTGGGCAAAATTTGTATGCTATGTTTTTTTAGTTCGTGTCAAAATTAATGGATTAGATAATATTTCAAATAAACAATCGTATATCTTCACTTCAAACCATCAAAGTATGTTTGATATTTTAGTAGTTTACGGTTGGTTGCCATTTATTTTCAAGTGGGTTATGAAAATGGAATTAAGAAAAATTCCATTTTTAGGAGCTGCTTGTGCTTCAGCAGGGCATATTTTTATTGATAGAAGTAATCCTATTGCCGCTAAAAAAAGTATGACCAACGCTTCGATGCAGTTAATTAATGGAAATTCTGTTGTAATTTTTCCAGAAGGAACACGCACCAAAACGGGGAAGGTAGGAAAATTCAAACGCGGTGCATTTCTTCTCGCAATGGAATTAAAACTGCCAATAGTTCCAATTACACTTTCTGGAAGTTATGATAGATTACCACCTAACAGTATTTTTATAAAACCTGGAAAAATCACAATGCAGATTCATCCACCAATTGATTCTACCCGTTATAAAATGGAAGAATCATCAGTATTACTTCGTCAAACGCAAGAAATTGTAAAATCGGGGTTAAATCAATAAATAATTACAATTAAACCCTGTTTTTTCTAATTTCTTCTACTATTTCAGGATTGAGCAAAGTGGTTACATCGCCAAAATCGGTGTTTTCTCCCTCTGCAATTTTACGTAGAATTCTTCTCATTATTTTTCCTGAACGGGTTTTTGGAAGTCCGGTTACAAATTGCACTTTATCCAATTTAGCTATTGCTCCAATTTGATCTGTAATCAGTTGGTTTATCTCTTTTATCAGGTTATTTGGGTCTCGCCAAAGTCCAATCTCTTTTATCACAATAAAACCATAAAGTGCGTTTCCTTTGATGTCGTGAGGATAACCCACAATTGCACTTTCAGCCACTAATTGGTGTGTATTAATCGAATCTTCAATTGGTGCCGTTCCCAAATTATGTCCGGAAACGATAATCACATCATCTACTCTTCCCGTAATTCGATAATAACCCACTTCATCTCGCAACGCACCATCACCGGAAAAATATTTACCGGGGAATTTCGTAAAATAAGTATCAACAAACCGTTGATGATCGCCCCAAATGGTTCGAGCCATTCCGGGCCAAGGATATTCGATGCATAAATTTCCTGTTTTTTGATTCTCTTCAATTTCATTTCTCAGTTCATCCATTAAGACAGGACGAATACCAGGAAATGGAAGCGATGCATACGTTGGTTTTGTAGGCGTTACAAATGGAATGGCAGAAATTACAATTCCTCCTGTTTCGGTTTGCCACCAAGTATCCACAAGCGGACATTTTTTTCCTCCCACGTGATCATTATACCAATGCCACGCTTCTTCGTTTATCGGTTCTCCAACCGAGCCAATCACTTTTAACGATTCCAACTGAAAACTTTGAACAAATTCGATTTTTTCTTTTGCCAACGAACGAATAGCTGTTGGAGATGTGTAAAATTGATTTACATGATGCTTTTCTATTATTTCCCAAAATCTACTGTGTGAAGGATAAGAAGGAATTCCTTCAAAAATAACAGTTGTAGCACCACAAAGCAAAGGTCCGTACACCACATAAGAATGTCCTGTTACCCAACCAACATCTGCTGTGCACCAATATACATCGCCATCTTTGTAGTTAAAGATATTCTTAAACGTATAAGCCGTAAATACCATGTATCCGGCTGTCGTATGAACCATTCCTTTGGGTTTTCCTGTTGAGCCTGAGGTGTAAAGAATGTAAAGAGGATCTTCGGCGTCCATTACTTCTGCTTGGTGAGTTTTTTCAGCCTCATCAATCAATGGTTGCAACCAAATATCTCTTCCCTCTTGCATGTATACAGATTCTCCTGTTCTTTTCACAACCAATGTTTTTTCAATTGAAGGAGTATGGATTAAAGCATCATCGGCAATTTTTTTCAATTCTATCACTTTTGTCCCTCTGAATCCGCCATCGGCTGTAATCAACATTCGACATCCACTGTCATTTATGCGTGCTGCCAATGCATTGGCAGAAAATCCACCAAAAACAACGGAATGAATCGCTCCAATTCTTGCACAGGCTAAAAGAGAAAATACCAACTCCGGAATCATCGGTAAATAAATACAAACTCTATCGCCTTTTTTAATTCCTTGATCTTGTAAAACGTTTGCAAATTTGCTAACTTCCTCATAAAGTTGATTATAAGTATAATATTTTGGTTCTTCGTCAGGATTATTTGGTTCAAAAATAATGGCATTTTGATTTCCCTTTTTTGCTAAATGCCTATCAATACAGTTTTTAGTAATATTCAGTTTTGCATTCTTATACCAAGTAAATTCGGCTTTTTGCATATCATATTCTACAACTTTATCCCATTTTTGATACCAAGTGAAATTTTCATCTGCAATGTTCGACCAAAATCTTTTTGGTGTTTCAATGGAGCGCCGATACACTTTGAAATATTCTTCTAATGACCCTATCGAGAAATTACTCATGATACAATTATTTCTTTGGTTATAGGGTTTTAACAAACAAATTGTAAGTTTTGTTTAGCAATAAATTCTATTTTACTTTTATTTGCTGTAATTATATGTCATAATATGAGAATATGCAATAGTGAATTGATAAGAAAGTAATTTATTTCGGAAAGATTTTACGTGTTCATATGATTTTTTATTGATTTAATACAATTCTATTTTTATCCAGCCTACTATTCTTAAAAAAACAATAATTAATGGGTGTTTTATACTGTTTATAATTATTCTATTTGGATAATTTGTTATTTAAAGTTAAATTTACTGTCTTTCGTTTTTCATTAATCACTAATTATCAGACTCTTACGATTTGATTTATTTAATTTACAATACTTTGTATTGCATAGTACAACAACAATACCTACTTTTGTGCATTGCAACCAAGTGTTGAGTTTTATTTTATTAATAAATAATGAAGAAATGAATGAAGAAAACATAAAATCACAAATGCGAAAAGGATTTTTGGAGTATTGCATTCTCCTAATTTTGAAAAAAAAATCGGCATACGCTTCTGATATAATTTTTGAATTGAAAGAAGCAAAATTGATCGTAGTAGAAGGGACAATGTACCCTTTACTTACTCGACTGAAAAACAACGGCTTGCTCGATTATCGTTGGGAGGAATCGACACAAGGTCCACCAAGAAAATATTATGAAGTAACCGAAAAAGGGGATCTTTTTTTAAATGAATTGGACACTGTTTGGAATGATCTGAACAATGTAATTCATAATCTTAAAAGTGAAAAATAGTAGTAATCATAAAAGAAAACATTAAATAAAATGAAAAAAACAATCACAATAAATTTAAACAACATCGTTTTCAATATTGATGACGATGCTTATGAACTGCTTCAATCTTACCTTTCGGAAGTTGGGCACCACTTCAAATCGGAAAGCGAGAAAGCCGATATTATGAATGATATTGAGAGTAGAATTGCCGAGTTATTTTTGGAAAAAATGGATAAACAAAAAAATGTTATCACCATCGAAGATGTAGAGTCCATTATTTCCATTATGGGACGTCCTGAACAGTTTGCAGAAACTTCCGAAGAGAATGCGGATTCTGTTTTTTCAGAAACAAAAAAGAAGAGGCAAAAAAGATTTTACCGTGATGTGGAAAATAAATTATTGGGTGGAGTTGCATCGGGAATCGCAGCTTATTTGAATGTTGATGTTACTTTAATTCGTATTTCGTTGGTTCTTTTGGTTTTTCTAACTTCATTTAGCATAATTCCTATTTATTTCTTATTGTGGTTAATTATTCCTGCTGCAACAACTACTGCTCAACAATTAGAAATGAGAGGCGAAGACGTTAATATAGAGACGATTAAAAATAAAATGGTTGATGCGAAAGAATATTTGGAAAGTGATAAATTCAAACAATCCACAACCGAAATAGGGACAAGAATATGGGAGGTTTTCAGGGTTTTATTCAAAGTAATTTTCACTTTTATCGGTGCCATAATCAGTATTGTCGGCGTAATTGTGCTGGCGGCACTTATTTTTGGATTGATTGTGTTTTTATTGGAACCGAGCGCTGTTGTCAACATCAATCCAGAGCTGTTCAATATGATGGGAGGCGTAACGCCCGACAAACTGATTTTGCTAATAATTTCGCTGTTACTCATAATTGGTTGTCCGATTTTTGCGCTGATTTATTGGAGTATAAATATTGTTTCCAAAAAAAATGAAAGAAAATCGAACTCCGGACTTTGGATTACGCTGATTCTTTGGTTAGCAGGAGTTTTTATGTTTATTAGCACAGGAACGGATACATTAAAAAAAATCGATCGGAGAAATTTATTTGAATTAAATTGGTTTGATGATTTTGAAGATAAAACTAATCTAAATTACATCTCTGAAACAAGAGAAATTGAGCCATTTAATTCCATTCGAGTGAGTGGAGCGATAGAAGTTGAGCTTTCGCAAAAATCGAAACAAAGTGTAACTGTAAACACATTAAAAGAATATTTACCAAACATTCAAACAGATGTTACAGATGGATTATTGACAATTTATTCTACTGATAATTTAATACGACCGTCAATAAAAGTGAAAATAGATGTGGATTCGCTTCAATTAATTCATGGAAGTGGTGCAACAAAAATAAATTTTCTAAACTCTTTTAATGTTGAAAATTTAAACATTGAATTAGCCGGGGCCTCAAAATCTGATATTCTTCTAAATTCGGCACAGAAATTGGATATAAATTTGAAAGGTGCAAGTAAATTGGAAATCACCGGAAGAGCAGAAATGGCAGAAATTGAACTTGACGGAGCAAGCAAACTTGATTCAAAAGAATTACACACAAAATATTTAACAATTGAAACAAGCGGAACAAGCAAAGCAGATGTGTATGCTTCAGAAACGTTCAAAGTCCATGCTACGGGAGTAAGTAAAATTTCTTGTTACGGAAATCCGACTAAAAAGGTTGAGAAAAACGACATAAATTCAATAATTAAATACAAATAAAAATGAGGTTTAAAACAATATTTTTTACGATAATTTCTATTTTCACTGTTTTTTCATTGCAAGGACAAAATGATTCTGATACTGATTTTACGCTTCAAACAGAAAATAGAGACATAGCTTCTTTTGATAAAATTTCTGTCAACGGACGATTTAATATTTCTATCAATCAATCCGAAAAACAAGAGATAAAAATCATAGCTCCAGAAAAAATAATCAGCAATGTCAGAACTGAAAATATAAACGGAGTATTGACTATCAATATGATTGATCCCAATCAGAGTAAAACGTTATTGGAATCGATAAAAGACAAATGGTCTGACTATCTTATCCGTAAGCCAATTGAAATCAGTATTTCTGTTTCAAATCTGCAAACAATTGACTCAAAAGGGGCTTCCACCATCGATTTATTGGGTTTGCTAAACGCAAACGAACTACAAATTAACTTATCCGGTGCTACAAAAGCCACTTTAAACACTCAAATCGGCAATCAGTTAAATGTTTCGTTAGAAGAAGCATCTAAATTGGATATAAAAGGGGAAGTTGGAAAATTATACTTGAATTGCAACGGAGCTTCTGTTTTTAATGGAAATAACTTAGCTGCAAAAGATGTTGAAGTCTATTTAATTGGAGCAAGTCGCGCCAATGTGTACGCTTCTGAAAGCATTGATGCAAAATTAGCTGGTGTTACAAAATTGGTTTGTAAAGGAAATCCGAAACAAATTAAACAAGACGTATCGCGTGGATCGAGTATTGTAATTCAGTAGTTTTTCACAACATTTTAAGGACAAAAAAAGAGAGATTATCATAATTTGTGATAATCTCTCTTTCATTTTTATAAAGATTCTGCCGAAGATGATATTACATCATTCCACCCATTCCGCCTCCCATTGGCATTTGAGGCATAGCAGAATTTTCTTCTTTTTTCTCTACAATAACACACTCTGTTGTTAAGAACATTCCAGCAATTGAAGCTGCATTTTCAAGTGCAACGCGTGTAACTTTTGCCGGATCAACAACACCCGCTTTAAAGAAATTTTCATATTTGTCAGTGCGTGCATTGTAACCAAAATCGTCTTTTCCTTCCATTACTTTTTGAACAACCACAGCACCTTCTTTTCCTGCATTCGCAACAATTTGACGCAATGGCTCTTCAATAGCACGTTTGATGATTTCAATACCGGTAGTTTCATCGTCATTTTCGCCATTTAAAGCCGACAAAGATTCAATTGCACGAATATAAGCAACGCCACCTCCGGGAACAATTCCTTCTTCAATAGCAGCACGAGTAGCGTGAAGTGCATCATCAACACGGTCTTTCATCTCTTTCATTTCTACTTCTGAAGGAGCTCCAACATATAAAACTGCAACGCCACCGGAAAGTTTTGCTAAACGTTCTTGAAGTTTTTCTTTATCATAATCCGATGTGGTAGTAGCAATTTGCGATTTAATTTGAGCAATTCGAGTTTGAATAGCATCTTTTTCTCCTGCGCCGTTTACAATAATTGTATTGTCTTTATCAACGGTGATTTTTTCTGCAGTACCAAGCATTTCAAGCGTTGCTTGTTCCAACTGGATTCCTTTCTCTTCCGAAATCACAATTCCGCCTGTCAAAATTGCTATATCTTCCAACATTTCTTTTCTTCTATCGCCAAATCCGGGAGCTTTTACGGCACAAATTTTCAAAGAACCGCGTAAGCGATTTACAACCAATGTAGTCAATGCTTCGCTATCTACATCTTCGGCAATAATTAAAATAGGTCTGCCCGATTGAGCGGCAGGTTCAAGAATGGGAAGAAGTTCTTTTAAATTCGATATTTTTTTATCGTATATAAGAATTTGTGGTTTTTCAAATTCAACTTCCATGTGTTCCGTATTTGTAACGAAATATGGAGAAATATAACCACGGTCAAATTGCATTCCTTCCACAATGTCGATTGTGGTTTCCGTTCCTTTTGCCTCTTCAATTGTAATTACACCGTCTTTTGATACTTTTCTCATTGCATCGGCAATTAATTTACCAATTCGAGCATCGTTATTTGCAGAAACAGTTGCAACTTGTTCAATTTTGTCGTAATCATCACCAACGGTTTTTGCTTGACTTGCAATGCTTTTTACAACAGCTTGAACTGCTTTGTCTATTCCACGTTTCAAATCCATCGGATTGGCACCTGCAGTAACGTTTTTCAAACCAACACTTACGATTGATTGCGTTAATACTGTAGCTGTTGTTGTTCCATCGCCAGCATCATCACCGGTTTTTGAAGCCACTTCTTTTACTAATTGAGCTCCCATATTTTGATATGGATCTTCTAATTCTATCTCTTTTGCTACACTTACACCGTCTTTTGTGATTTGAGGTGCACCAAATTTCTTTTCTAAAATCACATTTCGTCCTTTTGGACCAAGCGTAACTTTCACTGCATTTGCGAGCTCATCAACACCTTTTTTAAGTTGATCGCGGGCATCAATATCAAATAAAATTTCTTTTGCCATTGTTATATAAAGTTTTTTATGTTATTGTATTTTTTACTTAGAACAAAGAGGAAAGAACAAGGAACAAAGACTTTTGGGTTGAAAGTTATTGTAACTGTTCTTTGAAAGAGACAATCATTTTTTGCAACTCAATAAGTTTGTTTTGAATTTGTAAAAAAGAGACATTGCCCATATTTAATATTTTCATTTTTACCCCTACATAATCAGCTAATTTATT
>JBDHYS010000007.1:0-14029 GCA_039811505.1 Paludibacteraceae bacterium
AATTTTCAAAAGCGCGTTTGTAAAACCCCTCAACTTGCCTTGTTGGTCTATTGTCAATGTTGCATCATTTTCAAAATCGGTTTCAATATTTTTAATTTCATTTATTGTTAAGGAAGATCTAATAAAACTACGTTTAAATTTTGTGTAACCATCTTCTCCAATAAGATTTATAGCTCGATTTATTTTGTTAGACAAAGATTCAAACCCTCTTTCTATTTCATTCATATTCGGGTCTATAAAATTTGTGAGTAATTTTTCGGCTTCTTTACGCAAAAAGTTGGCACAACCGTCAAAATCTTTATTTTCAAAATACTCTTTGGCTTTTTCTAAGTCTGTTTTTGAATCTCGAATTTGAGGACTACTTGCAAGATTATTGTTGTCCCTAATAAAATCAAAGTATTTCCAATCTTGCGAAATGGTTTTGCGTTTTATCAAATTGAAAAACGATTTGTCGTGAGTTAAAATAATAAGTTGAAAATCGGCAAACGCAGGGTCGTTGAGAATAATTTTTACGACTGCCATCCTGTTGCTCATATCAAGGCTTATGAGCATATCGTCAAGCACCAAAAATTTGAACAAATTACTTGCTTGCACTCTGTGTTGCATTGCGGCAAGTCTTACCGATAAAGCAATTTGTGTTAAACGAGCTTCGTTTAAAAATGAATGAGGGCGACTAATCGTTTTATATGTACCTTCTTCTAATTTTTGTTCAACAGTCATTTTTATGCTTGGCGGATTTAATTTGCCTGATTTATTATCATAAGAAGCCTCTTTGGCTAATTCTAATGAAATACGTAACGAAGCATCTCCATTCAAAAAATGAGTATTTAGAAAATTGTTAGCAGGTTGAACAAGTTCTGTTATAAAAGTTCTAAGCGTGTTATTGAAATTTTCAATTTCTGATGTGTACACATTTCTTAAAGATGAGATCGTTTTACGCTCTAATTTTGTTTCTGCGCCTTTTTTTAAATTTGATTCTTTACTTCTCTTTTGTTTTTCGGTTTCCTTTCTTTGTTCTAACGTATTTTCAGAAATAGTCCTGTAAAGCACTCCAAAATTTTCACCATTTGTATTGCTGAAATACGGCAAAATATCACGATGAAAAACAGGAAACAATTCAATCTCTTCCGAATGTGCAGAATTGTAAAAATTCAACAGTAAACGATAATTAATGAAATCACTTGCTTGGTTGGCATCTTTAATATTACTGTCGCCTGCTACTTGTGTGTTTGCAAACGTATCAGAAATCCGGTATGTCTGTTTTACATTACTTACAGTATCTTCTAATTCCAATTCAATAAACGAATCAGCCGTGTCGTCTGCGTGAATGTTTCTCAAACTTTGTGGGGCATTCAAACGAAAGTATTTATAAACTTCGTCTAAATTTGGCTTTATGCTACTTTGCAAAAACGTGTATAACGTCCAATAAAGCGATGACTTTCCACTTCCATTTGCACCATAAATCAAAATATTTTTTGAATCAAAAACAATGGTTTCAGATTCTTTGAATGCTTTAAAGTTGTTTATTGTTAGTTTAGATATTCTTTTCATTTCAATATATTTTTTGAATTGGTAAAAGAATATTCTCACTACGAGTAGCAAAAAGCATCATTCGATTGCGAATTTCATTGC
This sequence comes from Paludibacteraceae bacterium, assembly GCA_039811505.1. GTDB lineage: Bacteria > Bacteroidota > Bacteroidia > Bacteroidales > Paludibacteraceae > UPXZ01. The sequence continues at coordinate 1,633 of JBDHYS010000007.1, forward strand.
TTGGTTCTTTCAGTTTTGAATACACTGAATTGATGATTTCCTTTGCTTTCTCGGATTTGTCAATAGGCTTGATTAAATCTTTTGCAAAGCGAAGCACATCAATTTCTTTTTCTTTCATGTGTTCCGCAAAATAAAGCTCATACACACAAGCATTAATCACATCTTCAAATGATTGAATAATGTGTTCGTTGCTTACATACTCGTTTATTTTTTGTTCGGTATTGGCTTTTAAGAACAAAATATAATCTATCAACGAAACGAAAGGCTCAATTTCATTTGATATAGCTACTGGAATATTAATTATAGGGTCTTTATCTACTTGGTATTGAAATCCTTGCATTTTGCCTTTGTGCCGTAACCAAAATGTAATGAGTTTAGAGTTGAGTATGGCAGTCAAATATTTAAGGTCAATTCTATTTGATTTTATTGAAAAAAATGCTCTCGAAACGTAACAGTCAAAATCTGTATAAGTGAATGTTGGTATAGCACACTTTCTAACAGACATAATTTTGCTTCCTTGAAAAAAGTACTCTTCTCTTGGTCTGTTCAAACCATAAGGACCATTTTCAGAAGTAATAACAGCTCTGAATTTATCAAAATGCTTTTTTATATTTGGATATGAAGTAATTTTTTTAGGGTCTTTAAAACTGGAATTTGTGTAAATTATCCATTGACTATTTTTACGTTCTCCGAATATTTTAGACAACTCTTTGGTAGTATAATACGGTTTGATGAGTTCTAATTCTTTTTCAGATAAGTTTAAGTTTTCTTTCTCTTCATCAGAGATAACAAAAATTCCATCTCCAACTTTAAAATTATTCCCAAGAACTATTTGAGAGTTTTTATTTACCGTATCTTGTAAAACGTCAATTCCCGACATTAACTCCTTTTTACCGTCAATAAAGAATTTGCCTTTTTGAAGTATTGTGTTTAAAATATGAGTGTCATTGTCATTGCTAAAAACAAAAGTTTTATCCTTGAAATATGTTCTATCAAAAACAGGTTCAAGGTATTGAAATTTTGAACTTTCTTTTTTGTCGAAAATATCAATTACATCATCAATAGTTGCTTGAGTGTCGGTAATTTTTCTGTAATCAAACGAATATTCTTCATCTCTATTATTATTTTGAAAGAGCATAATCATTGTTTGAATGTCTGCACTTTCAAAAATTTTGTAGTTAGTAAAATCAACAATTCTCTTGATTTTAGCATCTTCTGCTATTTTGTTTCTCATTTTGGAAGCACCTGCATTTGTAACCCAATTGTTGGTGGCAATAAACGTAAGAATACCTGTGTCTTTTTTCAAATAGTCTAACATCACGCACGCAAAGCCATACCACAAGTCCATTTTGCCTTGATAGTATTTTGTTTTTCTAAACCCATCAAAGGCGTTTCTGTTGGTCGGTTCTTTTATGTACGGTGGATTCCCAATCACAATATCAAATTTTTCAACACCAAACATCCACCAAGGATCAAACCAAGAGCAAGATTTATCTTCAAACGGGTTAAACTCATAGAGCTTGGTGTAAAATTCGTAATTGTCTTTGGTGGCCAATTCCCGCAGGCTCAACAAATCGGTTTGTACTTTTTTAAATTGACGTTCTAATTGCAGTTTGTTGTCGTGGCTGGAATTAAAAAACTCGTTCCGTATTTTTTCTAATTCCTTTACTGCCAAACTTGCTTTGGCTTCCATATCCAAACCGTTTATTTTCCCTAAAGGAATAAGCGTGTTGGCACAAACGATTTTAAAATCCAGATTAGGCAAAGGTTGTGGTTCGGGTTCGTCCACCACCAAACTTAACCAAAAACGCAGCCGGGCGATATCCACGGCACCGGCATCTATGTCCACACCATAAATGCTTTCTTCAATAATGTGTTTTTTGATGTTGGCATCGGTTATGTCTTTTTTAAAGCCTTTCAATTCCTGTAAAAAAATTTGTGTATTAAAAATTTCTTGTAACAATCCCATAGGGAATGCTCCTGAACCAATGGCTGGGTCACATATTTTTACTCGTTCTAAATCATCAATTATTTTGTAAGCATTTTTCTCGGCAAATTGTTTTTCATCATTGTTCAATTCTTGTTGCTGTATAATTTTATCCAATGTAGTTTTTGCCAATTCATCAGCAAACAGTTTTTCGTCTTGTGCAATCAGATAGGCTTTCAAACTCTCCTTGCACATATAATGCACAATTTCCTTTGGCGTGTAGAAAGCACCTTTGTCTTTGTTGTCTTCCAATAAGTTTTCAAAGATGTGTCCGAGCATTTCGGGGTCAACCGCTACGGTGTGTTCATCAGGAGCATCTTCGTAAACCGTAAAGTTGTAGTTGTTGAACGTATCAAACATTCTTGCAAAAATGTCTTCGGGCAAATACAACTTGTTGTATTTTTTATCCTGCGTATCATCAAACAAACCTCCGTTTAAATATGGAAAACGTTCGTCTCTTGCTTTGTTTTCAGAATCTTCGTTGTTCAGTCGGGTAAAGAACAAAGGCACTAATTCACGAGCGTAAAAATCATCCTTCTGTTTGGAGTTTCTAAACAAGTCGTATAGGTAATCAGGATTGCCTTCGCCCCAATTTTTGCCTTGCTTAACCGATAGCCAACCTTTCTTTTGAATGAAATATAAAAATACAATTCTACCCATCATTCGTTTTACAAAATCACGGGCTTGTTTTTCATCCTTTTCAAATAAAGCGGTCAATTGCCAATCGGGGTTAGCTACCACTTGTTCTACATATTTATTTCCTTTTTTGGTGTACCGTTTTCCTGTAAGGAACTGTACAAAATCTTCGTAAGTATTTTTATAGTTAGCAAAAAACTCTTTTCCCAATTTTTCTACCGAGAAAGCATCTTCAAAATCATCTAAAGAAAGTAAATCAAACAAATTGTCTTTCTGTTTTTGTATAAGTTTATCAAAACGCTGTGCTGCGGTTAGTGCTTTTTCGCCTTTACCAAACAGATAAGTGTAACGTTTCGGTGCTGTTTCTTTATCTTCAATTTCGTTTGTTTCTTTGTTTTTTACTTTTCGTTTGCTGATGTAGCTGAAACGCCATTTGTCGCCTTGTACAAAAACTACCATTGCACCCGAAACCTGTTGCGTAAGGCTTTTCAATAGGTTTCGCAATGCCACACGGTTACGGCTGATGTTTACTTTGTCATTTAGTTCAACTTCAAAAATGCCAATTTTGGTATATTGGTTTATTTCATAATTCCCCAAACTCAAACATTGTTTGCTCAATGTAGTGTCAGACAAAGCAATACTACGGTCTTCCGCATTCAGTTTATTGTTGGTAAACTGTGTTTGCAAGAAGTTTTTCCAAACTTTTCTGTCGTATGGACTTTCGAGTATATTTCTAATTTCTTTAATTTCCATTATCAATATGTTTTAAGAAACAAATGTTTCTGAAATAATTATTTTTGGTTGCAAGGGTTCAATTTCTTTTTCAGCTTCACGTTTAATTTTTGATGTGTATTTGCGTGAGAGCTTAACAATTTCATTTTCTAATTTGGACGGGTTCTTTTCGTTTCGTAGTTTATACACTTCATTGGTCAAATTAGAATATGTTCCGTTTTTTAGCAATGGCAATAAGTTTTCTCCTGCCTCAATGGCTTCTTGTGAAGAAAGAATTTGATTGGCTAACCAATTGTTTAAATTGTTCAAAGCGCTATTTGAACGCATATCCATCTTATCATCAGCACCACCAATCATTTCAGGTGTGGTAATATCTCGTTCAAATTGTTCAATGATGTTATTAATCTGTTTGTAATGCACATCAGGAATTGGTAAAATTCCTTCTTCGTCTTTTTTCGCTTCAAAAATCTTTACTGCTTTTTCAAACGGAACGGCAAACGATTTTCTTTCGGAATGAACATAAATATTTTTGTATTCACCATTTTTTACAAATGCAATACTATTTTCATTTTCTGTTGTTTGGCGAATACAACGCGCTTTCAAGGGCATCTTTTTAATAGCGTTGAAATGTTCGGGATTTTGTTCTCTGAATTTTCTAAGCCATTCCAAATATTCGGTTCTTAAATCTTTTTCTTCGTCTTTTTCCTCAAACAAACGAAATTGGTCAATGATTTCGTCCAAGGTATAAATCTTGTTGTCTTCTCCAAAAGTACTGTGGCTACTTTGTAGTTTTACCAATGATTTTAAACGAAGATTAATACGGTTGTCGCCTTGTTCTGACGGATAAAAATTGTAATTGTAAATGTAATTTGCTTTTGTTCCGATACGATTGATACGACCTAAACGTTGAATGAGTTTTGTAGGATTCCAAGGTGTATCGTAGTTTACAATTACATTTGCTCGATGCAAGTTGATACCTTCTGCCAATACATCGGTAGTTAGAATAATGTCAAAATCGTTTCTGAAAGTGCCTTCGTAATTGGCATCAAAGTTTTCACGAATAGTTTCAAATTGCGTATTTCTGTTTGCTGCTGTAATGCTTAACACCTTGTATTGAGTTTCCTTTTGCAAACGGTCAGATAAATAATTGAGCGTGTCAGCACTTTCGGTAAAAATCACCAATTTGCCTAATTCGTTTTTTTCTTTATTGAAATATTCAGTTTTCAGCAAATCAAAAAATACATTCCATTTAGGGTCGTTGTCATCTTCAATGGCTTGCCAACGCTCGTTTAATGCCGAAAGGTTTTCGTAATCTTTTCTTAATCCTTCAATGAAGCCTGGTTTAAAATCGGTCTGTTTGAACTTTTTGTTCTTTGGCTTTTCATCGTCAATTTTCAAAATTTCAATTTCAATTTCTTCATCACTCAAACCTTTGCTCAATAAATCGGAAATATCTAAATCGGGTGCAATAAAAACGTTATCTCGTTCATACATCTCAATCATTTGCTTGGTTGATTTGGTAATTTTACCCAACGAATTTTTGAATGCATAAAAACTACTTTCCAAACGCTTGATTAACTGCGTTTGCATAATGTATGCTAAGGAGCGTGAAATAGTTTGTGCATTTTGATAAATCTTTTCTCCGCTACTGTCTTTATTTGCTTCGTCAGTTAAATAAGCAATAGCTTGATAACGATAAAAATCAATTTTTTTGCTATCAATAATGCTGTTGGCAGTATCTAAAAACAAAGTTGCTAAATCATCGGACAATTCATAGATATTGGCAATCGGGTCGGCAACATTCGGAAAAATAATACCTTGTTCAAGCAAATCTTTTTTGTAACGTTCATTTTTCAATAAATCCGTTCTTGTTCTGCGAATAGTAATGTCTTTTACCACCTTATCCCGAATTTCATTGAATATCTTTTGAATTTCGTCTTGTTTAATTGGTGTTTGCTGAATTAAATTTTTGTAGCTGTAAATATGAGGCGTAAAGAACTTTTGCAAATTGGTTTCGCTCAAATTGCTATTTCTCACATCTTGAAACAACGAAATCAAATAGTAAATATCCTCGGGTTTGTTATTTAATGGTGTCGCAGAAATTAAAACCACCTTCTTTTCAAAACCTTCCACATTGCCGATAAATTCACGTCCCGATTTACAAATTACTTGTAGGTTTTCAAACTGTTGACTTTTATGATTTCTGAATTTGTGAGCTTCGTCCACCAAAATTAAATCATAGCGTTCTTTATCTGCGTAATTGTGGTCGCCTTCCAAAATTTTATTCAAACTACCGTTGGAAATAAAATGACATTTTTCATCAATTCTAAATTCTTTAAATGTGCTTTTCCAATTCTTCTCCAAAGTTGGCGGATAGACAACTAAAACTTTTGATTTTGCACCGTTGTTGATGATGAACTTTTTTGCCAGCAATGCCGCCATTACAGTTTTGCCTGTACCCACTACATCTGCCAAAAAGAAACCGTTGTGTTTTAAAAGTAATTCATAACCTTGATTTACCGCATCAATTTGGTAGCTCAATTTCTTGAACTTTTTCAAAGGGATATCGCTAATGCTGTCAGGGTCGTATTCAATGTTTTTACCGAAGAACTCAATTAAGAATTTTACATACATTTCAAACGGTGTAGGTGTTGCATCTAAATATGTTTTTTTAATTAGTGTAGGTGCATCAACTGGAAGTATTGGTGTGCTTTGTTCCCAAAGTTTCTCAAATTCAACATCGGCAAATTTTACGTTTTCGTAATCACGTAATTCAACATTCATTTCATAATTATGTTCTACATTTTCCAATCCTAAACCCTGTGCTGAAAGATTAGACGAACCCATAATGACCATTCCATTTGGATTATGTTCATTAAAATTTGGAGAAAGAAAAATGTAAAATTTAGAGTGTAATTTTTTAGAATTGTGTGCTCTTATTTCAATTCTTTGTTCTGCGATGTCAGAAATAAGTTGTAAAATTCCTTGTTCAATATCTTTGCCGTAGTTGGCATTTAAAATATCTTGTTGAATTGCTTCAATAAAACTTTGTTTGGTGTCTTTTGCATTAAGGTTGAAAAGCAAACCTTGTTTTTGAGCCAAAGCAATAAATGGGTCAACGTTTATTCCTGCAATGATTTTCACTTTTAAGTTATTGGGAAAATGTTTGCGAATAGCGAAGTAGCCCGAAGCACGAAAGTAACCGATTACCGATTTGAAGTATTCTATATTCTGCATATACTCAAAAACACCTACAAATTTTTTGTAGAGTGTATTCTCGCCTTGATTAGTGAAAAAGTTTGATGCCATTACTTCGTTTTCTTAATTGTTTTGGTTACAGATTTTAATGCTTCGTCTGCCAAAGGTTCGTCTTTTATCAAGTCCATAACTTGGTCGGCAAGCCAAAGCGTTTCTAATTCGGTTTTATCTGCTTTCAAAATGTCAGCCAACAAAGGAATTTGTTCTTTCTTTAATTGTCGTTCACCTCTCTCAACTTTGCTGATGATAGAAGTGTCCACGTCTAATTTTGAAGCAAGTTGTCGCAAAAGCAAATTTTGCTTTGTTCTCAACTCTCTTATTCTTTCGCCAAATTGTTTTGCCATTATAAAATTATTGTCTTGACAGATATTGGCAAATATAGTAAAATAAATGACACCGATTATCTGTGTGGTGGAAAAGATTTGGCTCTTTTGGTTTTTTGAAGCGTTGGCTTGTGTGTCGGCAAAAACCAAATGTGCCAAATGCGGGTTGGCTAAAATTGGTTTTAAAAATGTGCGTGGAGGGAAAAAATAAAAAACATTCTTGTCGTTCCGTTCATTTCGCTGTCCGTTGATTTTAGGACGGGACATTATTTACACTTGCACCCAACGGTCGGCATATTGGCGTAGGTGGCGGTTCACTGTGGTTCGGACGGGAGAAAAACTTGCAAGTTTGCACTGCTGTTTCTGCGAGTCTGCACCGCCACTTACGCCAATATGCTTGTTGGCTGTCAGGTGCTTATATTTCTTGCCATTATTTTTTCTTGTTTGTTTTCAAAATATCTTTATAGTTTTCCATGAGATAAGAGTCAAAAAAGTTTGATTTGTTTGTAAAAAACTGACCATTTTTATTCCACTCCTTGTTCAGTCTTTTGTTGGTTTCTATTACAAAATCGAGTATTTGTGAATAATATGGCTTATTTTGACTTTCGCTTATTGTTGACAAAATCTTTTTTCTTACCTCATTTTCGTTTGTATAGTCCCTTGCCGATACATTCGTGCCTGTGGTAACTCCATATAAACCTTTACCAATGGTAGAAGCTGTCGATTCTTTTTTCTCTTTCTGAAAATCCATTGATTCAATGAATTTTGCATTAGACTTAAAAAAAATCAGAATGTTTTCTTCTTCCTGTTTCTGTTTGCGTTTAGCAATTTCTTCATTCAAAACATCTTTTCCTTGTGTGTAAAATTTTTCAAAGTCTTCTTTTGTTGAGAAAAATTCTTTTGCATAGGAATATGCAAGATTAAAAGTCCTTTCCATTTCGCTATTAATTCTATTATAATCATGCTTTAATGAATTGAGCGAATTTTCATAATTTTTTTCTTTATTATTTCCCATTGGTATCTTTGCGTAATTAGAAATTACGTTCTTCTCAATATTGTATTTGTGTTCAAGCAATTGGCGATTATAATCTTGAAAAGCGGTTTCCAATTTGTTATTATAAGATACTGTTTCCAAAGAATCGGAAACAAATTTCTCTTGCGCTATTTTTAATTCTATCGCTTTTGCTTCGGAATATCTGAAAGTATAGCCTTTGAGATAAGGATTGTCTATCTTCAAATCATCAAAAGCGAATGTGATCTCCGACTTATTTTGTAATGATGAAGGGAATTCGTATTTGTTATTTTTGTCAGACAGCGTTATTAATGTCGGGCAAAGCATATTTTCTATAAAACACCAGTCATATTTGTTAATTTGGGGATTCATATTACGCCAATTATTTTTAAAATTCTCAGCATCCGTAATTGGAATAGTAATTTTGCTTTGCCATTCTATGCCGTTGATTTTAAAATTGACCGTAAAAAAACCGTTGTCAGCATTGTAGGGTTGTAATTCCTTTTGCAGGACATTATAACCATTATAATTAGGTAGATTGTTTTCTATTTGTTCTGCGTAAGTTTGAATAAAAGCATCTTTTGATTGATTTTGCAGACGTTTTTCATAATCGTCCTTAATCTCAAACTCACCTTTTTGATTCCATTTTTCAAAAGCGGTTTTAATTTTCTTTTGAACTGCACCTGCATTTGTTTTCTCGTAAGTGGCTTGTTTTTCGCGTTGAACGTCAACTGATGTCCTTAAATTTTGGATTTTCTTTAATTCATTTGCATACCAAATAATTGCCTGAAATCCAGGCTCGTTTCTTCCATAAGCTGCGGCAAGTTTAGCGCCTTGTTCTGCTTCTTTTGCATATTCAATAACTTCATCGTAGGTTTTCTCTGAAAGTGTATTCCACACAAGTTGTGCCGTACGTTGTCCAAACTTTTGCATCATTTGTAGTGCCAATGATTCTTTTTTCTTTTCGTAAGCAGTTTGTTGTTGAGATTGAGCAAAAATGTTGTTCCCGAAAAAACAAACAATATAAAGAAATAACCCAATAGTTTTTAAATTTTTCATAATTCAACCTCCTTTCTTAAAATATCTCCACTTATTTCGCCAATAAGAAAGCGATTCAATTTGTTTCTGAATTTAAAATCCAAAGGCAAGCCGTTCAGCACGGCATTTTGCAACATAGAGGGAATAACTAACCAAGTAGCATAAGAACGGGAAATGGGATTGCCATTTTTGCCCCAAAACCACCGAATGCCCAAAGTAGGTTCATCGTCCCAATTCATAGCGACAATAGCCCATCGTTGTGAGATACTCTTATACACAACAATATAAGGCCCATCTAAGGAACTTTGTGGCGAATTGATTTTTAAAATCTCATCGTCATTTTTTAGATTGAAATTTTCTCCAAACATAAATTTGTTTTTTCTCCTGCTCTAACGGCTTTACAGGTCTTACCTCGTTGTCGTAAATGTAAGTCAAACGCTGTTTTTACGCATTGTCCTCCTACACTTGCAGCCAACGTCTGACCAGCTTGCCGCAGTGGCGGATTCTTAGCGATAAACTTCAATCGAAGAACGAACTTTCAATTTGCCGAAAACGTTCAATCGAAGCCGTTTACCCGCCATTGCGGCAAACTGGCTGTTGGCGGTAGTTTTTTTCTTCTTCTGTCGTTGTTATTATATCTTTTTTGTCAATGTTTACTTTTGATAAAATGCTTTCTAAAACAGGAAGCATATTGTTTAAATTTTTTGTCTTAATGAGAAAATTCCAAACGGGTTCAAATTTTTTCCAACCACCAGTATAGAAAAAGTGTTTCAATTTGTGTTTGTGTGATTCGTGATTGAAACTAGATTTAAAAATGTTTGACCAACTATAAAACTCTTTGTATGCCCAATCATAACCGTTTTTTAATTCTTCCGCTGTCAAGTTTTTTGTTTGATAAACAACATTTCTTGTATCATATAAATCCCAATTTCTTGTCAAGATACGACCTTGTTGTTCCATATCTTTAAAAAGTCTTGTGCTTGGATAAGGTGTCAAGATGTGATAGGTTGAAGTTGTGATTGCGTTTTTTACACCCCAATCAACTGTCCGCTTAAACACGTCTTTGTCGTCTTCGTCAAGTCCGAAAACGAAACTTCCATTTATCATTATTCCTAATGAATGAAGTCTGTTTACCGCTTTTATGTAATCCTTCTCTAAGTTTTGTTTTTTGTTACTTTGTTTAAGGTTTGCAGGTGAAAAGGTTTCAAAACCAACAAACAAACTTCTCAATCCTGCTTCAGCTGCTTTTTCAATCAGGTTGCCACGTAAAACAGAGTCTACAGTTGCAGCACCTTGAAAAACTCTGTTCATTCCTTTCATACCTTCAAAAAGTTCACTTGCAAATTTTGCATTACCTAATAAATGGTCGTCAAGAAAATATAGGTGTTTGCCCGGAAGTCTTTCAATCTCTGCTAATGCGTCATCAACTACTTGTGTGTAAAATGACCGTCCACCTTCAAAAAATGCGTCTTTGTAGCAAAAATCGCAGTGATGAGGGCAACCCCTTGTAACAACAATAGAATTTGGAACTAAATACCGATTTCGTTTTATTAAATCTCGCCTGATTGGTGGAATTTTTTCCAAAGTTCGAATGCTTGAACTGTAGACTTTTTTTGGATTTCCGTTTTTGAAGTCTTTTAAAAATTGCGGAAAAGTTTCTTCCCCAACACCAAGAAAAATTGTGTCTGCGTGAGGTGCTGCTTCGTCTGGTAAAGATGTGACGTGTAAACCGCCAAGCAAAACATAAGCACCTTGTTTTCTGTAATGGTCTGCTATTTTGTATGCACGATAAGCATTTGTAATGTAAACTTGAATGATAACTAAATCTGGGCTGTCATTTAAGTTTAGCTCTTCTACGTGTTGGTCTTGCAAGTCAATTTCATCATCAGGTGATAAGTATGCAGCTAAAGTTGCAAGTCCTAATGGTGGAAATAATGAATATTTAATTGGTCGCCAAAATGGGCTTTCAGCTTCCGCAAGAGCAGGCAAAATCATTTTTACTTTCATACTTATCTTAAACTGCTTTTTTGGAAAATTATTTGCCTTACTCGTGTCTTTCCGAAAATATTCATTAAAAACGAAATGCCTACAATTCCAAAGTCTATAATAATGTTATTGTTGTTAATGTAATACTTGTCCCAAAACCAAGATGTTTTACGATGTTGTCCACCGTAAACTTGAGCAAAACCTGTAATGCCAGGTTTGGAGTTCCAACGTATGCTGTGAAAATCGTCATTCCAATTAAGTCTGTCAATGTCATAAATTGTTAATGCTCTTGGACCTACAATACTCATATCGCCTTTCAGAACATTAATGAATTGTGGCAATTCGTCAAGCCCTGTTTTTCGTAATAATAGCCCTGTCTTAGTTGGAACTTCGTTTATCATTGTCTGAAATTTCAAGATTTGAAAAGGTTGTCTGTTTTTACCAATTCTTTCTTGTTTAAATAGAACAGGATGTCGCTCTTTAAAAGTCAGTAAGAGAGAAATTATGATTGTCGGAATTGCGAAAATCAATAATGCGATAAACGAAAATGTTATGTCAAAAATTCTTTTCAATGTCGTGTCGTCTGTTAAAATTACCGCCAACGGTTACATGTATGAAACGTTGGGGATTGCGGGCGACTTGCCTGTCAAGTTATACAGAACTTGATGCGGGGTAGAACACTCGAATAACCACTAACCCCCAATGTTTTATACATGATGTTGGCGGCTGGTTATTCATTTTTTCTTGCTACCCATTGTGTATGTTCTCTTGAAAAAGCATTTTCGCAATTCAAAATGTATTCAGAAAGTTCAGATTCTGTCGTAATTCTATTTGTTTCTGATTTAATTAACATTATCTCATGAGCTGTCAATGAATACGAAGAAGATAATTCATTATGTTTTTTCGATTGAAGCCATGTTAATACTGATGATGCTGCGACAGCAATAACTTCAATCGGCAATTTTAAACTAGGCTCTTTAATATTGAACAATAATAGGACAATCGCTAAACCGTGCAGAACTACAGTAATAGTAAACCATAAAGTTGACTTATTCTTATTAAATTTCGCTTTTTTCGTATACCACAATGCTTGATTTAATATTCGTTCTTTCCTGTATAACTCAAATCTTTCAAGTAAAGGAAGTTTTCTTACCTGAAGCATTTTATCTGTAATCGGTTCGGCAACGCTCGCACCAATACCTAATTTACCTATTAAGCTTTCATTCTGTTTTAAAATAGTCTTTAAATCAATGACAAATCTTTTTCGCATAATCTCAACATCTTCACAATCTTCGTAAGGTTCGGCTCTTAACATCCAACGCCATGCTCGTGTCTTTACAGATTCTGCCACTGCACGACCATTGTACCAAATATCATCTGGTTTGGATACTCTTAACCAAATCATGATTGAAAGGGTAATTAGAA
>JBDHYS010000008.1:0-13694 GCA_039811505.1 Paludibacteraceae bacterium
TCATTTTTCCAAAATTTTTCAATTCCAAATGAGCCGAATAAAAATCGTATCCTTTTTGTTCTTTTCCCCAAAATTGTTCGCCGGCATCTTTTTCACCCGTTACGCCAAAAGAAATTCTATCGCGATATTTGAATCGGTATTTCACATGGTTGTAAAATGGATTTCCTATGTATTTTCGTTCGTTAGTGCTTTGTCCTTCTTCTTCAGGATAAAAGCGATAACCCTCTTTTGTTTCCAAACCTTTGTCCAAACGGAATAAAATTTCTGATTTTCCGTATCGAAAAATATTGCTAAATTGCAACTTTTGTCTTTTCTCATCGTGCGTTCCAATTCGGACAAAAGGGAGTAATTGCTGAATATCAGTCATATCAAATCCGTCAATCAACTGAATCTCATAAATGGAATAAAGGGGCGAAAAACGATAAATATAATAAAGTATGTTGTCAATTTGCGTATCCGTAAGAAATTGGAGTTTCTCAAGTTCCTCTTTTTTTGCGTTGTTCAGGTTTATTGGATTCTCAACAAAGTAAGCCAAATCTTCATAAAAACTTGTGAAATCTATATCAGATTCGCTGTTTTCTACCACCTGTTCGTAAATATCGGCAATTATTTGCTCCACGTTTTTTGTGGCACTTTCTTGTGCTTTCATCGCCACAGAAAAACCGATAAAAAGGACTATTATGTAAATTCTTTTACCCATTTTCAAAATTTGTATCGAATATTACCATGTGTATTTAATCCTAAAAGTGGGTGCAATTCCCCATTCATAGTGAAATAAATATTGCCAAAATGGAATCCAAAACCTAAAGCAGGAATCAAAAATTCACTTCCATAAACACCCAATTTCAACGTAATCTGTTTCAGCATTGTATATTCAAAACCAGTTGCTAATCTAAAATTACTGCTTACTTCTTTGTCAATCTGCGAAAGCCATTTCAAATCTTCTGAAAAAGCATAATTAGCTCCAAAACTAAAAATGGACGGAAGTCTTTTGGCGTAATTTTCTGTTTTTATTTCGGTTTGAAACGGATTAAATGTGTGAAATCCAATTGTTAACTTTGGAAGAACTGTTGAAACAACACCAAATTGAGCCAAAACAGTACCTCGATAACGACTTTCTTCGGCAGCAGAGAAATAGGCACTGTAATAATTGAGTTGAACACCCATCGAAAACATATCTCCAAAATTTCGTGCTACGCCCAATCCGGCAATCATTTCATTGAAAACAGAATAGCCGTGATACGAATAAGATGCTCCGAAATTGGCAAATTTTGTACTAAAACCACCTTGAATGCTTCTTGTGCTCAATTCATTCACCACAAAACGATTTTCGTATTGCACAGCAATTTCGCCTTTCTTAATATGAGCCAACGAAGCCGTATTTTGAAAAGCATTCCATTCGTTTTTTTCAGCTACCGAAGTGTTGGCGATTGAAGTTGAAACCGGCACTACGGGAGCAATTTGAGCAAAGAAAGAAGACAGAAAGAACAAGAAAAATATTGCAAAAAATAAGATTTTTTTCATAGTACAATAAATTTTAACAACATTTTAAAGTCAATTGAAGGTTTTAATTGTCAAATATAGATATTTTTTTGATAATGATAAATAAAAAATGATTTTGTGGAATAAATCTTGTACTATATTTGAATATATCTGACGAACTTTATAATTTTGTGATAATTTTCTGATCATTTTTAGCAAAAAAATGAAATTGCTTAAAACATTTTATCTGTTTTGTCTTCTGTTGGTTTCAGTTTCGGCTTTTCCACAACAAGAGATTCCTTTGATGCCTTATACGCGTCCAACATCTTATGTTTTGATGGAAAAAATTGTTGAAAATGGCGATACTATTTTTTTAGATCAGCTGCGGGAATTATTTGTTTATCCACCGATTATTTTCAAAAGCAAAAAGCAAGAAACATTCTATTGGCGAACGGTGCGAGATGTGAAAAAAGCACTTCCTTATGCCCGTTTAGCATCTGTAGAGATTGACCAGCTAAACAGAGAATTGCTTCAACTTGGCTCAAATAGTGATAGAAAAAAACATATCGGTGAATTTCAAAAACGAATTTTCAGGCAACATGAAAAATCGCTCCGAAACTTAACTGTAAATCAGGGTAGAATGTTGATAAAACTTATTGACAGAGAACATGGAATTAACACTTTTGATTTGATAAAGGCATACAAAGGCGGTTTTTCCGCCGTTTTTTGGAATACGATTGCCAAGTTTTTCGGTTCCGATCTTCGTTCGGAATACGATGGAAATGATAAAGACAAAATAGTCGAACGTGTCATTACACTCGTTGATGCAGGACAGTTATAAAAACAAAAAATGCTGTTTTTTACACTATTTTTGATAAATCATAAGGAGTTTCTTGATACACAAAATAATTCAACCAATTCGTAAACAGCAAATTAGAATGGCTTCGCCATCTTACTAAAGGTTTGTTATCGGGATTATTATCTTTATAGTAGTTTTCTGGCAAATTGATGGGTTTTCCTTTTTTCAAATCCCTTTTATATTCCAAATCGAGCGTATCAACGGAATATTCTGAATGTCCTGTAATATAAAATTCCCTTCCTCCACGAGCCATAACCATATAAACACCCGCTTCATCGGAATCTGAAATGATAGTCAGTTCTTCAATTTTTTCAATATCTTCTTTTCTCACTTCTGTATGTCGGCTGTGTGGCACATAAAACACATCGTCAAAACCTCGAAAAATTGGATTTAATTTATCGTATGTATGATGTTCATAAACTCCAAAAAGTTTCTCTTTCAGTGGATATTTCGGGATCCCATAAAAATGAAACAATCCGGCTTGTGCAGCCCAACAGATGAAAATGGTGGAAGTAACGTGCGTTTTTGACCAATCAAAAATAGTTTGCAATTCTTTCCAATATTTCACCTCTTCAAAAGGCAAATGCTCAACCGGAGCACCTGTAACAATCATTCCATCATAATTTGATTGTGCAATTTCCTCAAAAGGTTTGTAAAATTCAACCAAATGTTCAATCGGAGTATTTTTAGGAGTATGCGTTTTTAATTTTATAAAATCGAGCTCCATTTGCAGCGGCGAGTTCGACAACAAGCGGATTAAATCGGTTTCGGTTGTGATTTTTAAAGGCATCAAATTGAGAATAAGAATTTTCAAAGGACGAATTTCTTGCGTTTCCGCACGTTGCGAATCCATCACAAAGATATTTTCATTCAGTAATTTTGCAACAGCTGGTAAAGTATGAGGAAGTTTTATTGGCATAATTCAAACAAAATCAAGTGTTTTTTCTAATAAGTCCTATTTTATAAACAACAATCCAAAAAAGCAAATGTTTTTTCTTGTAATTTAGAAGTGAAAATCTAATTATAGAAATTCCATGATAATCCCACTTTAAACATCGGCGGATTTATTGGATAATTTGGCATGTGAAATCCCCAATCTTTTAAAAACAAACCGCCCAAATTCGTATATTGAGCAAAAATACGGGCTTGTTTTAGATGAAAATTTGCATACGCATTTAACAAAGGATAATTTCCAATTTCTATTTTATTTTGGTTGTAAAATTGAGCCGTTGCAGGCATAAAAGATGGTGAAAGATATTTTGTATGGTATATTAAATCCACTCCTATTTGAGAATACAAATCCACAAACCACTTTCCGTGATAATATAAATTATGATACAAAATTAATGTTGGAAGTGGTGCAACAGCTTGATTTGAACTCACTTGATATATTACATTATTTTCTAATGCAAAAGCACCTACGTTAAAATCTTGCTTAAAATCAGCTGAAAGAATTTGAACATTCCCGTTAAATTGTGTCGGCAAGGCTTTTTCATTGAAATAAATCATATCTGTAATATTTTCAACAGCCACGTGAAGTCGAGTTTTTAATTTTGGCAATGAAAACACTCCGCCAATATGCGTTTTATATTGTTTTGTAAAGTTATTATTCCACACAAAATGATTTGAATAGTAATTTTGGAGAAAAAATGAAGGCTCTTCGTTTTTCACAAATGCGTTTGCCATTAATTGCAGTTCATTGTTCCAAAGCTTAAATTTCCCTTCGGCTTTTCCTTCCAATCGAAATTCGCCTAATTTATAACCAATAACATATAAATCGCCTAAAATATGGTAACGAAAATTAGAACCTTGTGTTTTTGAAAGTAAACCTCCAATTTTAGTGTTCGATTTTAGTGTGTGTTGTATTAAACTGTCATTGAAAAAAGTGAATTGTTGAATTTCATTTTCTACAAAACCTGTCATTCCAAATTTCATCCATCGATTAAATTCTTCTGCAAGACTTACAGAAAAAAGATTGGATAAAGTTCGTAGTGCGGTTGTATCGTTTGTATTGTTAATGGAATCAAATGTGTTTTCATAAAATCCGGCTACAAAAGAGGGTTCAAAATAGCGTTTTTTTTGCTCTTCATATTTAGCAACATGCCCAAATCGTGTAACGGGAACATACACATAAGAAATGGAATCATTTTTATCTTTCACTTCTCTGTTGATTCCAATGCTATAATTTTGATTGTAATAAAATGTATTTTTACTAAATGTGGAATAACCGTGCATAATTGTAGGCATATCTTTGTGTTGCACTTCTACATCGGGATTTGTGAGTAAATCAAGATTGCTCAAACCGCCGTTTTCATGGTTTTTATGATTGTTCATCACTGCCAAACCATACGCATTGTAATGTTTTCCATTGAATCGACCAAACAAACTTCCCGCAAATCGTTGTGCACCTTGATGCATATATCTTCCTTTTGAGAAAATATAATCGAGCTCCGTTCCGAAATTCATCTTTTTAGAAGGTCCAACCGTATATAAAAACTTCACTTGTTCTTCCCTGTTGCTTATCGGACCGCCTGTGAGATACGTTATATTTGAATAAGGAAAAGTGGTATCGTAAAACTTCACATTGGAAGCATCTGTAACATACGGTTTGTAATTATTTCCAAAAATAAAATTATTTTCACTTTCTCTCTGCACATAAATCATTGATTGGAGCGGCGAACCGTAATTCCCTGCGTAAATATTTGCGATGCTGTATTGATTTATAATATTTTGTGTTTGAAAATTCAAAAAAAGAGTATCCATTTGAAGCGTATCTGCAGTTGCAAATTTCTCATCAATTGTAAAAGATTTTACATATTTCTTTGGCTGTTTTTCTTGTGCATAAAGCACTGAAAGAGCCAGCAACAAAACGCTAATTAAAATAGATTTATTCATTCAAGACGGGCAACAAGTAATTTAAATAGACAAAGATACAAAATGAGAATGAAAAAAGAAGTAAGGATGAAAGTAAAATCTTCAATCAAGTTTTTATTTTATCTTTTTTTGTGTGAAATTGGGCTAAATATTCTTGTTCTGTTTGTCCTTCAGTAGGATAAAACACCGCTTTGTGAAGCACGCCCAAAACTTCTAAATCCATTATGGTAGAATATCCTGTTCGACAAATAATTTCTTCACATCCTTTTAGCAAAGCAATAAATTCTTCATCACTCAGATGGGAAATCAATTCTACATTGCCGTGTTGCTGATTATTTTGAATCTCACTTGGCAAACCTTGCAAAATGGCAGTTTTATCCAAGCTGTTTCTATATTTTTCTATCATTTTATTTTCAAAAATGGAACGTTGCGGTTCAACTCCCGAAATTATAACAACTATTTTGTAAGTTGCATTTTCTTCGATTGTGTTATTTTTATCAAAGCGGCTTAATGTCCCTATAAATCGGGCATTGAATGGAAGAAAATACTTATGGGATAAATCGCCCGATAGATTTTTTTGTGATGCGTAATCGGGAATCCAACATTCATCGTATTTTTCAATGATAAATTTATGAATTTTATAACCGATTTTTTCAAATATTCTTAAAAAAAGGGGCATTTTTATCATCACTTGATGTGTGATGTAAATGGAATGAACTTTTCTACTCCAAAGCCCAAAACGATTATCGGAAATAACCATATCGATAAATTCATCTTCAATTGTTTTATCCAACCAACGATGCTCTTTTATGCCGTAAAAAACCAACTTTGGAAGCAAAAATAACATTGCAAGAACCTGAGATTTTCCTTTTGAATATCGCACAGGATACGATTTGTATTCAATGGTTTGAATGTTTGGAAATTGTGCTTTTATAAATTGAAGCGGGAAACCATCAAGTGCAACAATCACCTCGTTTCCTTCGTTGAGCAATCGCCGAATAATCGGAACACATCGCGTTGCATGTCCCAAACCCCAATTCAATGGACAAACTAAAACTTTACGCCCTTTCACTTTTCTACACTTTTTGCTGTTGCGTTTTACCGAATCGTTACCATCGTAGCTCCAAATCCATATTCTTTGAATGAAGCATCTTGAAAAGGAAAGTTTTTATATTTTAATTTGAGCATTTTTTCAATCTCACTTCTCAAAACTCCTTCTCCTTTTCCATGAATAAAAACGATTTTTTGCCCTTTTTTGTTTCGGTTTTCTTCGAGTGTTTTTTTCACCACATCAAGTTGATGTTGAAGCATATCAGCATTGGTTAGTCCGACTGTTGTATCCAATAATTGATGAATATGCAAATCGATTTCAATTATATCATTTTTAGTTTTTGAGGTGGGACTAAAATGAAGTTTTTTATTTAAATTTTCAGATTGTTTTTTTTCTACTATTGCACGTTTTAAATCTTCTGGATTTATTTGTGCTAATTGCTTTTTTTGCTCCTGTTCCGTAAGATTTAGTAACATACAAGGTTCATCAAAATAATCGTTTTCGGTGAAACTGTGTAGTTTGTAAAATTTTACGGTATTTAGCTTCAACATAAAGTCGAGTGATTTTTTTTCGGCGTAAATTTTATCTTTTTTAAATGGAATTATTTGCACCCGAATATTTTCCCAATCGTTCAGTTTTTGTTTTGCTACCGTAGCAATAGAATCTTGGTAATTTGGTTCCATCAATCCGTTTGCGATACTTTTTCTATGTTCTTTTTCACCAATTACGAAATTATAAAAAAGAAAATAGTTGGAGTCGTTTATCAAAATGCAATCGTAATCAGTTTCGCTAAGTTGCTTTATGGAGTTTGGGAAAAAAGCTAATAAGACATTTAATTCCTCTCCCTCTTCAGTTTCAATTATTGGCAATTCTTCTTCAATTTTTATCTCTTTTGAAAAACTTATTTGAGGAATGATTTCTTCTTTTTTAGGTTGTGTTTCTCTCCTTGGAAAATTGGTCTATTCATTCACAGCTCCCACCACAACACATTCTTGGGCTAAAACGGGTATTTCAAATCCGTCAGCATCTTCCACGTACACCAAATTGTTTTTTTGCTCTATTTTTGTAACTTTTCCTCCACCGGTTGCATTCAGAAATCGGACAGTATCACCTATTTTTATTGCCATATTTATTTTTTATTTGTTCAAGCAACAGCGCTTTTTGTGATTATTAAAACAAACTTTTGTATTTTTGCACAAAATTACTCAATTAAATTTTCTTGAACGAATCTACAACAAACGAAATTTTACGGATGGAAGATTTTAATTATCCTTTGTCCGATGATAAAATAGCAAAATATCCTTTAGAAAAGCGGGATTTATCAAAATTGCTGATTTATAAAAACAAGCAAATTGCTGAATCAACGTTTCAAAAAATTGCCGATTTCATCCCTGAAAACACGTTGCTCGTTTACAATAATACACGAGTAATTCATGCACGAATAAATTTCTTAAAACAAACCGGAGCCAAAATTGAAATCTTTTGCTTGGAGCCGATTTTACCCGCAGATTATGTGCTTTCTTTTGCTTCCACTTCAAATTGTGAATGGAAATGCTTGATTGGAAATCGAAAAAAGTGGAAAAATCAGAATTTAACACGTGAAATCAATATTAAAGGTGATAAATTTCAGATTGTAGCCCAATTTTTAGAATCGAATAACGATTCAAATATTGTCCGCTTTTCGTGGACAAACTCCAATTATACATTTTCTGAAATTTTAGATGTAATAGGTGAATTACCGATTCCGCCCTATTTGAACAGAAAAACTGAAGAAAGCGACGAAGCGAATTATCAAACGGTTTATTCTCGCATAGAAGGTTCTGTTGCAGCACCAACAGCGGGATTGCATTTCACAAAAGATGTGTTCAGTCAGCTTTCAAATAAAGGGATTTCAATAGAAGAATTAACGCTTCACGTGGGAGCAGGAACGTTTCAGCCCGTAAAATCTGATGATATTTCACAACATCAAATGCACACCGAACACATTGTTGTTTCGCTCGAAACAATAAATAACATTAAAAGTAAAATCGGAAATATCATTGCAGTTGGAACAACTTCTGTTCGAACGCTTGAAAGTTTGTATTATATCGGCAAAAAAATAATAGCGGGCGAAACAAGTTCATTTTTTCACGTTTCACAATGGGAAGCGTATGAAAATCTTCAAAAACAAGCTACAACTGAAGAATCTTTAGAGGCGATTATTACTTATATGAAAAAAGAAAACCTGACCAAACTTCACGCAGAAACACAAATTTTGATTCAATCCGGTTTTCATTTTAGAATAATCAATGGGATGATAACAAATTTTCATCAACCAAAAAGCACGTTACTGCTTTTAGTTTCAGCTTTTATTGGCAAAGATTGGAAACGAGTTTATGATTATGCTTTATCCAACGATTTTCGATTTTTAAGTTACGGCGATAGCTCGTTGTTATTAAAATAAATATTCCCATTTGAAGTTTTCACTCCGCTTAAACTCCCGAAATATCCATTTTTCTCCTTTTATTATTGCAATATTAATATTACTTTTGTAGGAAAATAAAAAAACATCTAATCAACATTTCAATCGTATTATGAGACAAACGTTTAAATTTGTTACTGCTGAAGAAGCTGCTGCATTTATAAATCATGGTGATTGTATCGGATTTAGTGGATTTACTGCTGCTGGAAGTCCAAAAGCTGTACCAACAGCGCTTGCAAAACGTGCAGAAGAATTTCACAATCAAGGAAAAGAATTTAAAATCGGGATGTACACAGGTGCTTCCACAGGCGACTCACTCGATGGAGCTTTGGCACGAGCCAAAGCGGTAAGTTACAGGACACCTTATCAATCCAATAAAGATATGCGTAACGCCCTCAACAACGGCGAAGTAGAATATTATGATTTACACCTTTCTGCATTGGCTCTGAGCTTGCGATATGGATTTATTCGTCATCCGCATTATGCTATTTTAGAAGTTTGCGATATAAATGAAGATGGAGAAGTTGTTTTAACAACCGGAGTTGGAATTTCGCCCACGATTGCAAATATAGCCGACCATATTATTTTAGAATTAAATCATTTTCATCCAAAAGAATTAAACGGACTTCACGATATTTATGAGGCAGGAAATCCACCGCATCGTAAAGAAATACCAATTTATAAAGTTTCTGATAGAATCGGAACTGCAAAATTAAAATTGGATCCTAAAAAAATTCTTTGTGTAGTAGAAACAAACCAACCGGATGAAGTAGGAGGTTTTAGTCCGTTAGATGAGGTTACAGCCAAAATTGGAGAAAATGTAGCTGCATTTTTAGCTTCTGAATTGAAAAAAGGAAAAATTCCTGCAGATTTTGTGCCGCTTCAATCTGGAGTTGGAAATATTGCCAATGCAGTGATGACATCTTTGGGAAATAATCCTGAAATTCCAGCTTTTGATATGTACACCGAGGTTATTCAAGATTCTGTAATTCAATTGATGAAAAAAGGAAGAATCAAATTTGCAAGTGGCTGTTCTTTAACCGTTTCGAGTGAAGTACTACAAGATATTTATTCCAATCTTGATTTTTTTAGAGATAAATTGGTGCTACGTCCACAAGAAATTTCCAACAGCCCGGAAATTGCTCGCCGATTGGGTCTAATTTCAATAAATACAGCTTTGGAAGCAGATATTTTTGGTAATGTGAACAGTACGCACGTTTTAGGAAGCAAAATGATGAATGGAATTGGCGGTTCAGGTGATTTTACCCGAAATGCTTATTTTTCAATTTTCACAACACCTTCTACTGCCAAAGGTGGAAATATCAGCACCATTGTTCCGTTAGTTTCTCACAATGACCATTCGGAACATTCCGTGAAAGTGTTGATTACAGAACACGGCATAGCTGATTTGCGTGGAAAATCTCCTCGTCAACGTGCAGAATTAATTATTGAGCAATGTGTTGCACCGGAATACAGACAAATGATGTATGATTATCTTGCAATTTGTGATCAAGGACATACTCCTATTAATTTGGCTGCTTGTTATGGAATGCATCGTCAATTTAAGAAAACAGGCAACATGCTCGATACAAAGTGGGAAGATTATACTGATTAATTCTCTTATAGAAAAGAAAAGAAAAAATACAATAAGTAAAATAAAAGTGTAAAAAACTACACTCAAAGGCTCCGTAGTTCAGCTGTATAGAACGTCAGATTCCGGTTCTGAAGGTCGTGGGTTAGAATCCCTCCGGAGTCACTTATTAAAACTAAGAGACTGTCTTCAAATATTATTTTGAGACAGTCTCTATTTTTAATTGTCTATTCTTCCAAATGACAATAATGATTGGAGAAACTCAATTATTCCGGCATCATTACCACTTCAATTACATTTCCTTGTTCTACAATTTTCTTTAATGTGCTTTGTATTACATCTCCATTCAATCGCTCAACAGAAGAAGCATAATTTTTCAATTTGTTGATGTTATCATCATAATAAGATAATAGCGTATTTACCCACCAACTGTTTTGTTCAATATCTTGTTGATATTGTTTTTGTAAATTTTCTTTTACTTTTAACAAATCATCTTCTTTGGGTCCATTTGCTATAATTTCTTCTATTTCTTGATGAATTATTCCCATTAATTTAACTTGTTTTTCTGGGTCGGTGTCAAATTGCATCATTAAGAAAGCTTCATCTTTTGGAGTATTTACCATAAATCCACGAACGCCAACGCCATAAGAACCACCTTCTTTTTCACGAATGCTTTCTAAATAACGCATATTCAAAATATTGCCAATGGCAGAAACGGCAGTATTCGTGTTTATATCAAAAGGCAAATTAGCTGAATATTGGATTCGATTAGAAGCTTTTTTTGTTTGCATTTCCTTTTTGAAATAATTTTCGATTTTCCCTTTTGGAGTTGGATTGTACACATTTTCAAATGTTTCCTTAACTTTTGTAGTTTTCAAACCACCCAAATACGTAGTCAGTAATTGTTGTGTTTTTTTATCATACGGATCAATATTTCCCACAAACACAAACGTAAAATCGGCAGGATTTGCAAATCTGCTTTTGTAAATTTCTAATGCTTTATCTTGTGTAATTTTTTCGAGCATTGCCACATTTTGTAATATTGTACGTGGATCATGATTGGTTGTCGTAACTTTTATACTGTCATTAAATGCCATATTAGGATTTTTTTCTGCATTTGCCAATGTTGTATGAAGCATTCCCATCAATGCGGCATAAGAATTATCATCTTTTCTTGGTTGTGTGAAATTCAAATAAATCAATTGAAGCATCGTTTCTAAATCAGCAACAGACGAATTTCCGGTCATTCCTTCTCCATATTGATTGATGTAAGGAGAAACGGTAGCTATTTTTCCGGTTAAAACTTTACTTAATTCCACAGCACTGAAATTTCCAATTCCGTTTGCAGAAATAATCGCAGGAGCCAACATTGCAGAAGGCAAATAATCTACGTTTGAAACTTTTGATAAGCCACCTTCACTAAATGCACGAAAATTAATTTCATCTTTTTTGAATGTAGTTGGTTTAAAAACAACTTTAACTCCATTTTTCATTACCATTTCGATCGATGAAATATCTGCATTTTCTTTAATTTCTTTAATTTTACCAGCTTTTGGAGTTTTAGCTAACAAAGGTTTTAGTGCTTCTTCTTCTGCCTTTGCTGTCAATGAAATTGTTTTCATGTCGGAAAGTGTGGCTAATAATTGCTCCTCAGTAGGTATTTTTACTGCTTCTTTTTCATGTCCACTTACGGTAACAATCACATTTTCATCAGTAACATACGTTTTTGCAATTTGATTGACCGTTTCAGTATTGATTAGAGGTAGAAACATTTTTATTATTTCATATTCTTTTTCAATTCCCGGCACCAATTCATTTGAAATAAAATGACGTATATATTCCTGTGCTATACGTTGGCTGTTTTCATTGTTTCTTTCATTATAAGCTTTTTCGATGCTTTTTAATAAATTTGTTTTCGCACGCTCTACTTCGGCATTTGTCAATCCAAATCGTTTCAATTTTTCCATTTCGAGAGCCAAAGCTTGAAAACTTTCCAACTCTTTTCCCTCTTTTGAAACAACAATATTAATAAATGCATCTTTAGATTTCACCAACTCACCATAATAAGAATAAGCACCCACAAAAGGTGAAGTTGCTTGCAAACTCAATTCTTGGAAACGCTCATTCATCACCGAGCTTATCAAGTTGCTAATAACATCCATTGTGTAACCAGCCATCGACAATTGCACCTCTTTTGGAAGTTTATCCTTTTTGTAATCAATTCGGAGTTGTGTTTGTTGAGCTTCTGGATCAGTTACAATGGCAAGAATTGGGTCAGTATTATCTTCAATTTCGTAAATAGGACGCTCTCCAAAATTTTCTTTTCTTGGGATATCTTGAAACATTTCTTTGATTTTGCTTTCCATTAGATTTACATCAATATCTCCCACAATCACAACTGCTTGTTGATCCGGACGATACCATTTTTTATAATAAGCACGCAAAGCATCGTATGAGAAATTATTGATAACCGCTGTATCTCCAATAACATCGCGTTTTGCATATTGACTTCCGGGATAACGCAGTTCGTTTGTCTTTTTCCAAATACGGCGGGATGCTGTATTTCCTGTTCGCCACTCTTCACGAATTACACCACGTTCATTATCAATTTCTTCTTCGCGCAGGTCAATAAAACTCGACCAATCATGAAGAACTAACAATGCACTATCCAAAATGCTTTGGCGTACTGTTGGAACATTGGATAAGCGATAAACTGTTTCATCAAGAGAAGTGTAAGCATTTATATCCACTCCAAATTTTACCCCTATCGATTCAAAATAGTTGATGATCATCTTATCCGCAAAGTTTTTTGTCCCATTAAAAGCCATGTGTTCTAAGAAATGGGCTAATCCATCCTGATCGTCATTTTCCAGAATTGCACCCACATTTTGTGCAATATGAAATTCGGCACGCTGTTTTGGTTCTTCATTGTGTTGGATGTAATAAGTTAACCCATTCTCCAATTTGCCATAACGCACTTTTGGATCCAACGGAAGTTGCTGAAGTTGTTGTGCAAACATATTGAATGAGAACACTAGCAACACAATTGTTGAAAATAGTTTTAATTTGCTCATAATTGTTTTATTATTGTTTATAATTTTATTTATTCCTCAAAGTTGTTTTTTCTGTTTTTTTGTTTGACTTAAAAATATAATTCACCAAAAAATTCAGGTCTGTGAAAATCAGGATTTTCAGTTGCAATCGGCGACCAACTAACAAAATGAACAGAATCCGTATCATCAGCGCATTTGTAAAAATTTCCTCTGATTTTCTCGGGTAGATTTTTAGGATCAATGCTCATCAATTTCATCGGAATTTTTACCGTCAAATCCCATGAAAACATTCCGACCATCTCTTTAAAAGCTTTTCTCCCAAT
>JBDHYS010000009.1:0-13663 GCA_039811505.1 Paludibacteraceae bacterium
TTTCTTTTGCTGCAAAGATAGGTTCATTTTGTTGATAAAACAAGTTTTTGTTGTTTTATTTTGTCAATACAAATATCTATAAAATTTATAGATGTAAAATAGTATCTTATTTCATAAAATTCCACTATTTTTGTGTATTAATAAAACAACAAACTATTGTTAAATGGAAATTGACAATAATACAGATAAAATTCTTCTTTTTCTGAAAAAAAAAGAAAATGCAACCGCTCTTCAAATTGCAACGGAACTTGACATCACAAAAGAGGGAGCAAGACAACTTCTTTTGAAAATGATAAATGAAGGATTAATCCTAACGGAACAGCAAAAAACGGGTATTGGAAGACCTACAGTGTTTTTTTCGCTTTCTGAAAAAGGATTGGAGCATTTTCCAAACAAACATGCTGATGTTGCAGTGCAATTGTTGTCGTCTGTTCGTAATCTGTTAGGAGAAAATGCTCTTTTACTTTTGCTAAATAATCGGGAGAAACAGCTGATTATGCGATATGAAAATGCGATGAAAGGTGCAAAATCAACGGAAGAAAAATTAACTATTTTAGCCGAAATTCGGACTAAAGAAGGTTATATGGCAGAATGGAGAAAAGAAGAAGATGATTACGTTTTTACGGAAAATCATTGTCCTATTTGTTCTGCTGCAACGGAATTTCAAGGCTTTTGTAAAGCAGAATTTAATAGTTTGGAATATCTTTTCTCTAAAACCCACGCAGTAGAACGAATCCAGCATCTACTTTCCGGATCAAAAAAATGTGAATATAAAATTTCCGTAAAGAGATAAATTTCAAAATAAATTTATTTAAATTTTCCTATTTTTATTCCCTATAGAAGGTTTTGCGATCCAAATACCTTCTTTATGGTATGAAATTACACCCAAAATGGTATTTTGTCCCTCTGCTTATTGCTTTATTTTTGCATTATTAAAAAATAAAATAATTATGGATATAAATACAAATGCAATTTGTCCGATTTCAGCATCAAAGATAAATGAAACGGTTGCAAGAATAAACGGTGGTTTGACCATGTTATTTATTGTGGCTTTTTTGTTTACAGGCAATCTTTATTTAATTGGTTTTCTGACTATAGATTTCTTGTTGAGGAGTTTGAAAAAATCAAAATACAGTTCGTTTTCGATATTTTCAAAATTTATTGTAAGAACTTTCAAGATTAAATCACGTATAATAAATGCAGGTCCGAAAATATTTGCAGCTCGAGTAGGACTTTTATTTTCGGCTTTAATATTTATTTTCAGTTTTATCGGATTAAGTTCGCTCACATTTGTACTTCTTGGAGTTTTTGGATTTTGTGCTTTTTTAGAATCCGTATTCGGTTTTTGTGTGGCTTGTCAAATTTATCCTTTTATTTACAAAAGTATAGTGAGTTTGCAAAAGTCGTTGAAAATACGTTTATAAAGATATATTTGATGTTATGGCAGGAAGTCTAAATGATAAAATTTCCAAAACGTTTGAGAATTATCCCAATTGATAGATAAAAGCCAAAAAAAATTATTTAAAAAATAAAAATCCCACTTCTATTTTTATAAAATATAAATGGGATTTTTTAACTGCAAATTCTATAAAAAACTAATCAATTTCCTCAATAATAACCTGTAACGATTAATTAGAACGAGAAGTTGATTTTTTTTCTTATTGTTTAATTTCTAACGAGTTAAATTTTTTAATCCATCTAAATCAAACCCTAAAGTAAATCGAATTGTACCATCAAGTGGATTGGATTGAGCTACCGAAATAAGATAAGCAGCATCTAATTGGAAAACGTTCATTTTAAAACCGACACCAGCAGAGAAAAACTTACGATTACCTTTTAATTGATGTTCGTTAAAATAACCTGCACGCACAAAAAATTGGTTATTATAAGTATATTCAGCACCGGCTGACCACATAATTTCTTGTAATTCTTCTTTCATTCCACCCGGAGCATCATTAAAAGATTTGAAAATTCCGGCAATTGGACCTGTTTGTTGATACTCATCACGTCTTTTCTCAAAATCTGTATCCGATTCACCTTCCATTTTAACTACTGGTGTAGGAGCAAGAAGTTTGCTAACGTCTGCATTGAATGAAATCTTATTATAATCATCCATTGGATATTCAAATGAACCTCCTAAACGCATTGTTGTTGGGATAAATAAACTTGTTAAGTTTTGATCGTAAGAAATTTTAGAACCAATATTTGAAATATTTAATCCAAAAGCTAATGTTCCATCGGCGTTTGTCATTTCTATTGGTGTTCTATAATATGCTGCAACGTCTGCTGCAACAGCATTTCCCGGATAAAGTGGGTCGCCAAAACCTGTGATACCGTTGTTCAAATCGGAACGGATGTAACGAAAAGCCACAGCTGCGGATAATTTTTCGGACAACAAACGAGAATAAGCAATATCAAGTGCCAATTCGTTCGGATGTGCGATGCCGTAATCTGCACCGGGCGTATCACCAATTAATTTAATTTCACCCAATGAAAAATAACGAAAAGAAGCACTTATGGATTGAAGTTCATCAAATTTCCAATAACCAGCTAAATATCCTAAATTTATATCATTTACCAATCTACGCAACCAAGGTGTGTAAGATAATGAAACTCCAACAGGACTTTCCATAAAAGCATATTTTGCAGGATTCCAATATTGTGAGTTAATATCAGGTGTTGTAGCGGCTCCTACATCGCCCATTCCACCGGCACGTGAATCGGGAGTGATTGTCAGAGAAGGTACTCCGGTTAAAACCGGATTAAGTTGTTTGTTTGGAATTTCTTGTGCCAAAATTAGTGTCGGCAATAATAGTACAATTGTTAAAATTAAAAAATTCTTTTTCATTCGATTTCTATAAATAATCAATATAATTTTTGTTGCTACATGGCAACTATCTAAAAATACGGTCTAATTTAAACTTAAAAAAACTGATTTTATTGTTCTAATACAATTATTTTGTTGGCGTTTGATGTCCATTCGCTGTTTGTGGTGCTTACGGAAACTCGGTAAAGATAGATACCTTGTTTTACTCGATTGCCATTTCCATCTTTTAAGTCCCATTTCAAATTGTCAGAACTATTAAATGATTTTGAATGAATCATCTGACCGGTTAAATCAAAAATATCTAATTTTGTGTCCAAAATTACTTCTGGTCTGTCGTGTTCAACAATAAAAGTAGTTGAAGATTTTGCAGGATTTGGATAATTTCTTACTCCAAAGATTACGGGAGTTAATCCCGGAACAACTTCAAATTCAAAAGTTTCGGAAGAAGAATTGTTTAACAAATCCCACGCATAGAAAGTTAGTGTGTGCTTTCCGGCTGATAAATCTATTAATTTCATCTGAACTTTACCCGATTTGTAACTGTTTTGATCGGCTTCAAAATTTTCGTTTAATGTATAAGATGTATTGGGATCGTTGTCGATAATTAATCTTAAATCGTGTCCAATTCCACTACCTACCATATTTATTCCGCTATAATCTGAAATATTGGCAACAAACAAAGGAGTTTCGTTTACTTTATCGCCCGATTTAAAACTTGGAGTGTTGAGATACATTTGAATGTTTGGACCATCTTTTTCATCTTCAAAATTTTCATTCATTCCGCCAACAGTAAAATTTTCATAATTTCCTTGTCCTTCTTTGTTGTCGTCACTTACATAATAGACAATTTTTCCCAATCCATAGTTGTATCGGATGTCTTTTGGCACCATAAAAGTAAATTCAAATTCGCCGTTTTTAACCACTGATTTTCCCACATAAAGCGTGTTGGGTCTATCTTGATATGTGAATGTATCTTTATCCTTATGATTGTTGAGGGTAGTAATATTTTGTTTTTTATCCAAAATTGTAATTTCAACGGTGCCATTAAAATCTGTTGCTTTGACTCCATTTTTTCTAACAAACCCTTTTATCGTATTCACAGAAAGTGCACGTAATGTGTCTGTTGAAGCCATAGGATTGCCGTTGATTTCTTCTGTCGTTACGCTGTATTCTGTTGGATAATTGAGACGCAATGCAGGATCGCCCAATAGAACATACGAAAGTTTGTTGGTTTGCGTTCCGATAATGTTTTTTGCTTCACGAATGGCATCACCTAACCTGCGATGTTCTCCATTTTTCTTTGCAAATAGATATTGAGTGAAATGCTTGTTGATTTGTTCATTTTGATTTGCATATACTGTTCTTGCAGCTGCTACAATTCCAATTCCACCACCAGAGGGATTTAATAAAACATTCTCACCCGCAGAAATATCTTTTGTGTCAAATAGCACGAAATCACAAGTGGCAGCTACCCAAAATGGAAGTTTGGTGTTGTATAATTCTTTAACATCTTGAGATGAAAGAATCCGTTCGTTTGTCCAACCATAAGAACTTGCGTGTCCCATAAAATTGAGGTAGAATGTACCTGAGTTAATCAGATTTTTTAATTTCTTTTCAGCTAAAGGATAACTCTCTCCACTTGCAGAAACTTCTTGCAAATAAGCATCCAAATAGATTTTTTGCACATCATAACTTGGGTGATTACTTGCTGTGGTTCGTGCAATTCCATCAGCTTGTCCCACGTGTAAATGATTATCGCCGTCATCGGCTACAAAAGTTAATTGGTTTTTCCAATTTCCTTTTATATCATTTTGCATATAACCGATGATTTTATTTACTACATCTTCTGCGTGCTTTACGGTAACAGCAGGAATTCTTCCAATTCCAACATCTGCCATATCGCTTGTTATTTGGATTCCTTCATTGTCATCTAAAAATCCAAAATAATCGTCTGTAACATAAGAATCAATGGAATGAAGCGATTGATCGGCTTGATAAGTCAGTATTAAATTGTCTCCGGAATTACTGATTAATCCACGATTGTCGAAAGTTCCACGTCCGAAAAGCAATAAATATTTTGGAGCTAAGTTCATATCACCTAACGCAACTGCTCTATCATAAAACATTTTTACAGCCCAACGATAAGCCGAAGCATCTGGAGTTCCAGAAGAAAACTCATTGAAAACTTGCTCTGTGCTCATCACATGAACCGTAAAACCATCAGTAGTTCGGTGAGCAGCCGCTAATCTTTCTGCTTGTTGCATAAAAGATGGGTGAGAAATAATTATCATTTCAGCTGCAGGCAAACCGTGAATATTTTGGTTTGCAATGACACCAACTGATGTTGGAGATAGTGTAAATGAATTTTTTGCAGTTGGGTCGATTGCCAAATATTGTTTAAGTTGACTGTTTGTGTCCGAAAATGTTATGAAATTTCCAACTTGTGTCGTCTCAATTTTAACAATATTGATTGGATCGGTTATGTCCCAAATTTGTACATTTGCATTTGCATCGCTGATATAATATGTGTTGTAAACAGGAGTATTTAAATTATCCACGTTTCTAAAATACATCTCACTTCCCACCATTTTTAGTTCTCTTTTGGCAGTAATTTCGATGTAATTTAAATATCCACGCGATGAATTATCACTTCTAATGTATGTTAAATTGACTTCTTGACTTGAATTGTTGTTTGAAGGAAAAACAAGTGTTGTGTTTGTTCCTTTTCCAATTTCTTGATGATTTGTTCCTGTTCCTAATAGTGAAACTGATTTTTCGTTTGCGTTATTCAATTTCACTCTAAAGCTTGAAGAAGGTGATGAGGCTGCTGCCAAATCAAGTCTTACAGAAACAGCTCCACTTGTGATATTGGGGAAAGAAAATGGGAAATTATACGATAATTTGGTGTTAAATTCTTCACCATAAAAAACCTTTCCTGTATTACCCAAATTGTATTTTTCGACTTCATGCAGATCGTAATCAACAAATTCATATACTTGATAAGCTCCTGTATTTGGTGGAATAGAGATTGATTTACTTTGGATTTTCTTTCCTTCGCCCACGTCAGAGGTTAAGAAATAATATCCTTCGTTGGCATAATGATTTAATGTGTGTGTGAAAGTTTTGTTTGCTGTATTGTATTTCCATTTAACCAATCCTTGTCCGTAAAATAAGATGTAATCTCCCGCATTGAATACACCATCTGCACCTTTTTCCATCCAAATGGCAACTTCCGGTAAATCATCCGGTTTGGGAAGTGTAAAATTTTGTTCTAATAAAGCTCCTCCGTATCCAAACACACGCACATTCGCAGGATTGACTCCCATGCTTTGCAACTCTTCGTATGTAATTCTATAAATTCCTGAATCTTTAATTTTGATTTTTACGAATTTTCCACTGCTCAAAACCGATGTATTGTTGTATGAATGTGCCGATTTGGTAACTTTTGAAATAGCAGAAATAGACTCTATTTGAAGATCAAAGTTTTTCAATTTCAGAATTTGATTCCCTTTTTTTACATAAGGCATTATTTCTACATTCAGATAAAGTTGCTCTCTGTCCTTTGTTTGATGCTTTTGCAATTGAATTTCAGAACCAATAAATTGCCCCGCAAGAAACTCAATCTCTGCATTTGTAGCCGATTCGTATTCTTCATTTATGATTTTTACGTTGTAATCAGTTGCGATTAGTTCCGCAATTCTATAAGAAAAATGAGGAATACCATTTCCACTTGGATATATTGCATCCACGAAATTTGGCACGTTGAAAGAGGTGGAATCAACGCTCCATTTCTCAAATCCAGTCCAATTAATGGCGTGCTTTGTGGTTGAAATTTGTTGCGAGTGGGATGTAAAAACCACACTGTTAAGTACTGCAACAAACAATAATAAAGAAAAATATCTCATAATCAATTAACCAATCAAAAATTTTTTAGACAAAAGTAACCTAATTTAAACAGTTTGTAGTACAGATTTGTTCTTAAAGGCAAAACGTTAGGATAAGTTCTCCTTTAGTAACGCAATTTATAATCAATTCGTACACGATTAATCCTTATAATGCCATTATTTTATATAAAAATCGAACATTTTTTGTTGTAACAAAAACCCCTCCAAGCGATCGCCAATTTTTATTGACCCAACTCCGGACGGTGTTCCTGTGAAAATTATATCTCCAATTTTAAGCGTAAAAAACTTGCTAATATAGGCAATTAATTCGTCAATCGGAAAAATCATTTTGTTTGTGTTTCCTTTTTGTACCAATTCTCCATTTAATAAAAGATGAAAATCTATGTTTTGCACATCTAAAACATTGGATTTTGGAATAAATTCACTTATAACCGCCGAGTTGTCAAACGATTTTGACAATTCCCAAGGCTTTCCCTCTTGCTTTAGTTTTCGCTGTAAATCTCGAGCCGTAAAATCGACTCCAAGTCCAATTTCATCATAATAACGGTGTGCAAATTTTGGAGCAATGTTTTTTCCAATTCGATTTATTTTAACAATAAGCTCTGTCTCATAATGAACTTCATTGCTAAAATCGGGTAGAAAAAAAGGTTTATTATCCTTCAATGCCGCTGTATCAGCTTTCATAAACACAACAGGTTCAGAGGGATGATTATTATTTAATTCCTTGTTATGTTCCTTGTAATTATGCCCGATTGCAAATATTTTCATTCTCTTTTCTTCGTTTTTTAATACTTATGTTCTTTGAGCCAATTCATTCAGTCTGTTGAACATCACCGCTAAATGTGCATAAATAGAGGTGTTTTGGACAATAATATTATTTGGAACTCGAATTCGGAAAGGAGTAAAATTCCAAATTGCTTTTATGCCACCAAGTATCATTTTGTCGGCTGTTTCTTGTGCTTTATCAACCGGAACTGTTAAAATTCCAATGTTTACACCAGTCTTTTTTTGCAAATCGGAAAAACTATCAATATGATGAATCGGAACTCGGTTGATGCTTGATCCAACAAGCTCGTATTTCACATCAAAACCGGCAACTATTCTCATTCCAAACTGATCCAATCCGTTGTCGTGCATCAATGCTCCACCCAAATTACCAACACCAAATAGAAAGGCACGATGTGATTTGGTAAAACCTAAAAATTCTTCCAATATCTTTACTAACTCATTTATATCGTATCCAACGCGAGTTTTTCCCGAAATATTCACATACGACAAATCTTTTGCCACTTTTGAGGCATCCACAGCAATATTAGATGCTATTTGTGTGGATGATAAAAACAGCTCTCCCGATGTTTGTTTTAGTTTTGCGTAGGCTAAATACCAAGGTAAGCGCCGAAGAGTTGGTTCGGGAACTTTAAAATCCTTTAAATCCATTAATCATTTGTTTTTCAGATTAAAAATACAAAAATAGATAAAATTTTTATATGAACTCTTTCATTCATACGATAATATTAAAAATGTTTGAGATACATTTATGAAATTTCTTTAATTTCTTAACAATTATAATCAAATAGATAGTGTTTTTGACAGAATATAATTATAAATTTGCATTTTAATATCGATTTGATTTTTCGATTTTTTTTAATGTTGAATAATACGACTTTGTGATGGAGAATAAAAAATTTGTCAAACTTTTGCTAACTATATTTTTTAGCATTGTTGCAGTTATATCAATTTTAGTGTTTTTGCTTTATTGGTTTGTTGGACGATAATAAATCTTAATAGAAAAATCTCAAATTAAATTTTTTAAATAATAAAACAATAAGCTATGTATCAATCTTTTCAACAATTTCTGAGTGTGGAATTGGAATCCATTCGTGATGCCGGATTGTTTAAAAACGAACGAGTAATTGTTTCTCCGCAAGGTGCTGCGATTCGTATAAGGGACGGGAAAGAAGTGCTAAATTTTTGTGCAAACAATTATCTCGGCTTGTCAAATAACTTACAACTTAAAGAGTCGGCAAAATCTGCAATTGATTCACACGGTTATGGAATGTCTTCTGTGCGGTTTATTTGTGGAACGCAAGATTTACACAAAGAATTGGAAAAATCAATTTCCACCTTTTTTGAAACAGAAGACACGATACTTTATGCTGCTTGTTTTGATGCAAACGGCGGAGTGTTTGAGCCACTTTTATCAGCAGAAGATGCTGTAATTTCCGATGCGTTAAATCACGCTTCCATTATTGATGGAATACGACTTTGCAAAGCTCAGCGATACCGTTATCAAAATGCAAGTATGGAAGATTTGGAGGAACAATTGATCAAAGCACAAGCACAACGTTTTCGATTGATTGTAACGGATGGAGTTTTTTCAATGGACGGAAATGTTGCCCCATTAGATAAAATTTATGAATTGGCAAATAAATACGATGCGATGATTATGGTTGATGAGAGCCATTCGGCAGGCGTAGTGGGAAAAACAGGAAAAGGAGTTACGGAGTTTTTCAATCTTCAAGGTAAAATTGAAATTATTACCGGAACACTTGGAAAAGCTTTTGGTGGTGCCATTGGAGGTTTCACCACAGGGAAAAAAGAGATTATTGATTTACTGCGACAACGCTCACGCCCTTATTTATTTTCAAATTCAATTCCCCCGATGGTGGCTGCTGCCGGGATAAAAACGTTTGAATTGATTAATGAATCAAATATTTTACAAGATAAATTGCACGAAAACACAAATTATTTTGTAGAAAAAATGAAAAATAACGGTTTTGATATAAAACCTACCGAATCGGCAATTTGTGCCGTTATGCTTTATGATGCAAAAGTATCGCAAGAAATGGCTGAAAAACTTTTAGATGAAGGAATTTATGTCATTGGATTTTATTATCCGGTTGTTCCAAAAGGAGAGGCACGCATTCGGATTCAACTTTCAGCAGCACATACAAAAGAACATTTAGATAAATGTATTGCAGCATTTGAAAAGGTAGGCAAAGAAATGAAGATAATTTAAAATTGATAAAAATCAAAAAAAATACAAATATGAAAGCATTGGTAAAAAAATATTCGGAAAAAGGAATTTGGATGGAGGATGTTCCGGTTCCAGCAATTGGGATTAACGATGTGCTTATTAAAATAAAGAAAACCGCAATTTGTGGAACCGATTTGCATATTTATAAGTGGGACGATTGGGCAAAAAAAACAATCAAAACTCCGATGACAATCGGTCATGAATATATGGGCGTGGTGGTGGATAAAGGTGCAGGAGTTAAAAATGTGAAAATTGGCGATAGAGTAACGGGCGAAGGACATATTGCGTGTGGACATTGTAGAAATTGTCGGCGTGGAAAATTGCACGTTTGCGAAAATTCCATCGGAATTGGGGTGAACAGAGACGGTTCGTTTGCCGAATATTTATCGTTGCCTGAAGCTAATGTTGTTCATCTTGACGATAGAATTTCTGATGAAACAGCTTCTATTATGGATCCGTTTGGCAATGCAACGCACACTGCACTTTCATTTCCGCTGATTGGTGAAGACGTGCTGATAACGGGAGCAGGATTAATTGGCACAATGGCAACAGGAATTTGTCGTTTTGCCGGTGCTCGTTATATTGTAGTAAGCGATTTCAGTGATTATCGCTTGGAAATTGCAAAAAAAATGGGTGCAACAATGACGGTAAACGCTTCAAAGGGCGAAACAATTGAAGGAGCAATGAAGCAATTGAAAATGAGAGGTTTTGATGTCGGATTGGAGATGTCGGGAGCTCCATCGGCTTTTAGAGATATGATAAAAAATATGTATAATGGTTCGAAAATATCTTTATTAGGAATTTTGCCAAATGATACGCAAGTAAATTGGGATGAAATAATTTTTAATGCATTGACGCTGAAAGGAATTTATGGACGTGAAATGTGGGAAACTTGGTATCAAATGGAACAAATGTTGATTTCTGGTTTTGATTTATCCACAGTTATTACCCACAGATTTCATATTGACGATTTCCAAAAAGGATTTGATATTATGGAAAGCGGACAATGTGGAAAGGTGATTTTAAGTTGGGAATAATTAAAAAAGAAAAACAATTTTTCCATTCACATTGTAATAATTCCACTTATCAAACGCCATAAAAATTGCGGCATTTAGAAATTTATTTCCAATTCCGTATCCAATTTCGGTAAAAGAGACTTTGTGCGGCAAATAAAGCTGACTTAAATAAATTCGTTCACGTGCCACGCCATTGGACAAAGCAGGAATTTGAGTGAGTAAAAACTGTGGTGTTTCGTACATAAGATGAGCTTGTGCATAAAATGCGGACGAATTGTATGTTTTATACGGTAAGTTGGCAAATCCGCCACCAAAACCATCGCCCCAAGTGGAAGGAAAATAATTTTTTGCAAAAAATGAAAAATCATTAAAATATTCATCTTTCTGATTGACAAATCCACCAATTCCAATATGATAATTGAGATTTTTCATTAAATCAAAACGGATATTCTGGCTCACATCAAACTCCACACGACTGTACAAAGAATTGCTTTTCATCACATTTCTAAGACTTTGTGCGTACTCCAATTTGAAAGTTGGATAATCGGAACGAACATACACTTTTTGGATTCCATCGGTAACATAATATTGTCCCGGAGTCCAATTAATTTTTATTTTAGGCTCAAAATGATACTGTGTTTTAAATTGTATGGGC
Organism: Paludibacteraceae bacterium; assembly: GCA_039811505.1. Lineage (GTDB taxonomy): Bacteria > Bacteroidota > Bacteroidia > Bacteroidales > Paludibacteraceae > UPXZ01. Next base: position 11,441 of record JBDHYS010000009.1, read on the forward strand.
TGAACCATCATCATTGCCAATTCCGATTGAATCGGCTGGCGAACATGATAATCAATTCCTGTTCCAAATTCCAATCCATTCCGCAACTCAATACTGTTGAATATTCTCACATAATTATCTTTATATCTTGCAGAGAACGAGGATAAATCTTGCTGAATGCTATCTTGAAGCATTTTTCTAAATTTGGAACTGTACGTTGGATTTCCTTGTCCAACAGCAATCGAAAAATAGCCCAATTTCCACGGTTCATAATTCCAAACTCCCGAAACTTCGTATCGGAATTGTTTTGCTTTAAAAAGATACCCCGCAAAAGCTTTCACTTTTATACTTTGTTGCCTTTCCAAATCGACACTTAAATTCAATGTCTGTTTATACGTGAATCCATCAATGGTAGAATAACCAGCCATTGCCGGATTTAAGAGTCCACTGAGTGCAAATGCTGTCGATTTATGTTTGTATTTTGTATTGATTACAATGTTTTTTGCAAAACCCAACGCTGCATTGTTTTTTTTATTTTCAACCACAGAATCATTGTCATTGATAGTTTTTTTTCGCTGATAAATCTCTTTTTCTTTGGACGTAAGTGGAATTGTTCGCAACGAATTCCAAAGCACTTCATCATTATTCAAAGGCACAGAATCTAACCTTACCCGATACATAACTCCAAGATGATACGTGTTTTCAGGTGCAGAAGTTCCATTAATTTCCACATTTTTATAATTCAATGTTGCTTGAAAAGTATTTATCACGTGATTTCCTAAATACTTGTACGATTGATAAATATTGAATTTTATCGGGAGTAAATTGGTCAATGAATCGGTGCCGGTTTCAACTTCAAAAGTGTGATTTATAAAAATATCTTCCCGTTTTGCATTAAAACGCAACACTCTCCATGTTTTATCTTCTACCACAAAATAACCTTTCAAAAGTTGAGGATTTTTGTATTTCGGTGTAAAAATAACGGTATAAAGATTGTTTTCTTCCTCTTCTATGATTGATTCAATTTCATAATTATAATACGTTTCACTCTGTTTTCGTAGAGGAAGATAAAAGTTTTCACCCGGAACCGTTTCATCGTATAAATCCATACTTAAAAACTTTAACGGAAGCAGTGCAATATCTTTCCTTTTGGTTAAAGTTCCTGTTACATAATTTACATCTTGATAAAAAGTATTGGGAGCGATGAACCGAATTTTATTCACAGTTTCAATAATTGCTTGATTGTTTTTCAAATCGTGAAGTACAAAATTGGGAATTGAATTGGTATATTTATAAAGGAAATTTTTCTTTTTCGTGTCGATAAAAGCTTTAATATAAACCTCAGCTTCGTAACTTTTAATTTTTGAATTATATATTTCAGCACAATTCATCACCCGATTCATTACCGTATCCAATGGTAAAATTCCAATTGATTTTACCAAAAAAGAGATTGAAAAAAATATGCTAATTATAATAATTTTGAGTTTCATATACATCGGAAGAAGATTACAAATATACAATTTTTTTCTTTTTAACATCACATCTTGTTTTTTATAAAAATAAAATTGGATAAAACGAGGAAAAATTTTACAATTATCACATTTGCATTATTCAAAAACAATAATTACTTTTGAATAATTGTGTTTTTTCACTAAACGACACTGAATATGGAACCTATAAATCCGCGAGGGAATAAAATCAGCAGAATTTGTAAATAAATTCAAACTTTCATCGGCAAGTTCTGTACAGGCTGCACAGCGTGTGCTTTTGGAAAAAGACTACATCACAAGTGAAAATGGTAAATTTTTAGTTTATGACCGAATTCTTTAGTAGATGGATTTGTGAGAATTGGTAGTTTTTTATTTGTTTTCTTTAAAAGAATGGAGAAAATAAAGATAAATAGTTGTAGTTGAAATACAAAATCCAATCTCTCTAAAACAAAAATCCTCAATTCTTTTAAGGCTTATTAAAATGACAATTAAAAACAAAGGATATGAAAAAACAACCTTTGACACATTTCTTTTGTTATAAAAACTGAATGTTACGTCAATTTTCTATGGAGTTGATTCTTTTTTTTGTAATTTTGTAAGCAAAACAAATTTTTAAAACTTAAAAACAAAGCCTTATGAACTATAAATTTGTATATTTAACGATACTTTTCTTTTCCTTATCTCTTGTAAACAATGTTTTTGGACAAAAAGCAGAAATTACTTTTGCAACCAAAACTTTTGATTTTGGCGATAT